>WLED01000037.1 GCA_009704445.1 Actinomycetota bacterium | reverse complement strand
TCAACTACAAGCCCTAGAATTCTTGGCGGTTCATTATTTGTTCTAAGGGTCGCAACAGCATCTCGCACCTTTCCTACTGGATCACCATTTGGATCAAAGACGGCGGTTCCAGCAAGACGGGCAAGAAATACTCGGTTTAAGAGATTGCTGCTCATAGGTTAAGGGTACCTTTGTCCTATGAGTGCAGGCCAATCAATTAGTCGAGATCACCATACGGCTATACCTGCTAAACCAGATCTCATTCGATTAAGCATCGGAATGATTGGAATCGGCACATCAGGCCCACTTATTGCATTAAGTAGCATGCCAATTCTGACATTGATTTTTTGGAGAAATCTTGGCGGTGCATTGTTCACGCTTCCATTTGCATTACGTCATGCAAGAGATCGATCAGGTGTGAAGTGGGCAGTGATAGCTGGCGTTTTATTGGCACTTCATTTCATTGGATTTTTTATGGCAATGCGAATGACATCTGTGGCAGCGGGAACTGCCTTAGTTGCATTGCAACCAATTTTTACGGCACTTTTTGTAAAGCTAAGTGGTGGACATATTCCATCGTCAGCATGGCTCGGAATGATTGTGTGTTTTGTCGGAGTAGGCCTTGTCTCAGGAGTTGATCTTCAAATTTCTGTGAGGGCATTTACTGGTGATGTTGCCGCGATTATTTCTGCAGCCCTCGCAGCGGCTTACATAATGGCTGGGGCTAAGGCGCAAAGAACTTTAGAAACCTCTACCTATACAACTATCTGTTATTTTGTCTGCTCAATGACGGCTCTTCCCATGGCCTTGATTGCCGGAAATGAGATAACTAATTTCTCAGGAAAAGAGTGGCTCATTCTTCTTGGGTTAATTGTCGGCGCGCAATTGCTAGGACATACAATGTTTAACTCAGTATTAAAAAGAGTATCACCGGCAGTTGTTTCTTTGATTGTCTTCTTTGAAGTTCCACTCAGCGCACTACTTGCCCTATGGTGGCTAGGACAAAAACCACCGATCGGAATTATTCCAGGGATTGTTTTAATTTTGGTTGGCTGCGTGCTTGTTGTCACTAGAACTAGAGGTGTAAGTAATGATTGATCTGCACACTCATACAACTTCCAGTGATGGAACTGATTCACCACGCGAGTTAGTTAACAAAGCCATTGTTCAGGGTCTAGAGGTTTTGGGAATTAGCGATCACGACACAACTTCGGGTTGGCAAGAAGCAACGGAGAGCCTTCGTGGAAATCTAAAGCTTGCCTTAGGCGCCGAGATATCGTGCTTGACTGATGATGGCATAAGCGTTCACATGCTTGGACTTTTGTTTGATCCTCTGCATCAAGAAATGCAAACGGTTCTAGAAGAAACTCGCGACGGTCGTTTGCCAAGGATGAGAAAAATGATTCAGAAAATGCAGGCCGAAGGTTTTGATATCTCCATTGAAGATGTAGAAAAAGCGATGCCAGCCGGTGCCACTATGGGTCGTCCTCATCTTGCTGATGCACTTGTAAACAAAAAAATTGTTAAGTCACGGGATGAGGCATTTACCGATCTATTGCACAATGAGTCGCGATTTTACGTTTCACATGCTGCGCCAACTCCGATTGAGGCCGTCAAGTTAATCCGTCGGGCTGGGGGAGTTGCCGTAATTGCCCACCCATTTGCTTCTAGGCGGGGACAGATTTTGGGCGTTGATGATTTTGCAGATTTAGTAACAGCTGGATTAAATGGAATTGAAGTGGATCATCGTGATCACAATCCATCAGAGCGGGCAATGCTGCGTGCAATTGCCACCGAATTAGATTTGGTAATCACGGGAAGTAGTGACTATCACGGAACCGGAAAACTTAATTCATTAGCAGAGAACCACACTGATAGGGCACAATGGGAGAAGTTAGAGTCTGCAGCAAATGCTAGAAGGGTTGTTTCACTATGAACGAGATCAGTGCAATAACTTTTGCTGTTCAATCCTTCGTGACTTTGTTTGTCATCATGGATCCACCGGGTGCAACACCAATTTTCTTAGGGCTAGTAGCAGATAAGACTCCGCGAGTGCGTCGAATTCTTGCAATACAGGCTGCAGCAGTTTCATTGCTTGTTATTTCAATTTTCGCCCTCTTTGGTCGATTTATTCTTGGATATCTCAATATCTCAATGGAGGCCTTACAAGCAGCCGGTGCGCTCTTACTTCTATTAGTCGCTCTGGAGCTTTTAACTGGTGACACCTCTAAGTATGGTGAAGATTCAGATTCAAATGTTGCACTAGTTCCACTAGGTACTCCAATCTTGGCAGGACCAGGTGCAATTGTTGCAACCATGATCTTTGTGCAGCAAGCAAATACACCGGAAATGGCAGCAGGACTAATCGCAGCTGTGATTGCCGTCCATGTTGCTATTGCCGCGGCATTGATGGCATCTACAACAATTTTGAAAGTTATCAAAGAATCTGGTGTTACTTTGGTAGCAAGAATTGCAGGCTTACTTCTGGCTGCGATTGCGGTACAGATGTTGGTTGATGCAATTAGAGTATTTGTTGCAAACTAAACAGATATATCTTTTGTAAGAGATTAACTCTCTTTAAATTTTTTAGTTCGAACACGCGAGCGTTCAGTCTTTGGCGTCAGTACATCTTTTTTGGCCTGCACAGAACCTTTATCTCTTTGATTTTCAACTCTTCTAGCGGGTTTACTACTTGATCGAGAAACAGATTGAGAGTCAGTTTTTGTTACAGGTTTGGCCTTGACCATGCGCCCAGTTGAACCAGCTGGGATATCAAGTGCTTTGTAGAGATGTTCTGATGAGGAGTACGTCTCTTCAGGTTCGGCTAGTCCAAGTTCTAAAACAGTATTAATCATCTTCCATCGAGCAAGTTCATCCCAATCCACAAATGTCACTGCAATTCCATGTGCGCCGGCTCGAGCTGTACGACCGATACGGTGAACGTAGGTTTTTTCATCCTCTGGACACTGATAATTAATAACGTGAGTTATTCCATCGATATCAATTCCTCGCGCAGCTACATCGGTTGCTACAAGAACATCAGATTTACCAGCCTTAAAATCACTGAGGGCTTTTTCGCGTGCTCCTTGCCCTAAATCACCATGAATTGGCGCTGCTTTAAAACCACGCTCTAATAAATCTTCTGCTGTCTTTTGCGCGGTTCGCTTTGTTCTACAAAAAACCATTGTTGGGCCTCGGCCGTTGGCCTGCAAAATTCGAGCAAGCATTTCGATTTTGTCCATGGCATGTGCACGAAGAACATGCTGGGCAATTCGAGTGACAACTGCGCCTTCATCTTCGCTGTCTTGAGTGCGAATGTGAATGGGTTGATTCATGAATCGACGTGCTAACGCGATGATGTCTCCTGGCATAGTTGCCGAGAACAACATTGTTTGTGCTCGATTTGGTGTGCTTGCTAAAATCTTTTCAACATCTGGCAAAAACCCTAAGTCCAACATTTCGTCCGCTTCATCCAAAACCAGACGAGAAACTTCTTTAAGTTTTAGCTGACCCTGCCGAGAAAGATCAAGCAATCGCCCTGGTGTTCCAACAACAATTTCAACACCTGACTGCAATGCTTCAATCTGTGGTTCAAATGCTCGTCCACCGTAGACCGCTAAGGTTCGAATTCCGCGATTTGCTGCCAACTCTTCAATATCGCGAGTAACTTGAGTACATAGTTCACGAGTAGGAACAACGATTAAAACCTGAGGTAAACCTTTTTTCTCAAATGCTTCCCATTCCACATCATGTGGTGCAATAACACGCTCGATAACAGGAATTCCAAAAGCTAGAGTTTTTCCAGTTCCAGTCTTTGCCTGACCAATTACGTCACCATCAGCTAACGCAATAGGAAGAACCATCTCTTGGATTGCAAATGGCGCCAAAAAGCCATGGGCATGCAATGCCTCGATCGTTAGGCTGCGAAGTGGAAGCTCTGCAAAAGTTAAAGCCACGTTACAAAACGCCGCAATTGAGAGTATGCGGATTCATCATTGAACTCATAATGCTCATCCTATCGGGTTTAAGTGAGCGGAAACCCTGAAATACCTCGCCACATGAGGCTATGAACAAGTTCTACAGCATTTTCTTTGGTCAATTTACTATCGCGCTCCAACCAATGACGAGCCGTAACTTGGGCATATCCAATCATTCCGACACCAATAAGCATTGATGCCTCTTTTGATAACCCAGTATCGATCGCAATAACTGCACTTACCGCAGCTGCGCAGTCATAAGTCATGCGATTAAGCCGCTCATGGACTTGAGGCTCAACACTCATATCACTTTCAAACAAAAGCCTGAAAGCTTCACCTTCCTTTTCGATAAAGGAAAAATACGTATTAACTGTTGCATACACACGTTCTTTATTGTCTGGGGTCGATGCAATAGCTTTCTGAATTTCAAAGACCAAAGAGTCGATATGAAGGTCAAGGACTGCAAGATATAACTCTAATTTCGAAGGAAAATGTTGATAAAGAACTGGTTTTGAGACTTTGGCACGATCTGCAATCTCATCCATAGCAGCAGAGTGATAGCCCGCTGTAGTAAAGACTTCCAAGGCCGCTGATAGCAATAAAGCCCGGCGCTCATCTCTTGGTAAACGCGACTTGTTAATAATCTCTGCATTACTCATTTGCGCAATCCTACGGCAGAATTACCCATTATGAACCGCTCATATGAAGGAATTCGCATCCTCTTGGTACATGCACACCCTGATGATGAAACTATCAACAATGGGGCGACTATGGCCAAATATGCCGCCGGTGGTGCAGGTGTAACCCTAGTAACTTGCACACGTGGTGAAGAAGGCGAAGTTCTTGTACCTGAGCTTGCTCACCTTGCAAGTAGTGATCAGGATCAACTTGGCCTTCATCGTGAAGGTGAACTTGCATTAGCAATGAAAGAATTAGGAATTACTGACTTTAGATTTCTTGGTGACCCATCAGTAAAGTTTCGAGATAGTGGAATGATGGGCACTGAACAAAATAATAGAGCGGATGTTTTTTGGCAGGCCGACATAGATACCGCAGCACAGTATTTGGTTGAAGTCATTGAAGAAGTTAAGCCACAGATCATGATTACCTATGATGAATTTGGTGGTTATGGTCACCCAGATCATATTCAGGCACACCGGATTGCAATGCGAGCCTCCGAAATTGCTGATTGGAAGATTCAGAAAATTTATTGGAACACAATGCCAAAATCAGTTTTAGCCCAAGGTATTGCGAAAATGAAAGAGATCGGTTCTGATTTCTTTGGAGCAGAAACAGTAGATGACTTGCCTTTTGCAAAAGATGATGCATTTGTCACGACCTTAGTAGATGGAAGCAAATTTGTAGATCATAAACTTGCAGCGATGAAGGCACATGAAACTCAAATCACATTGGATGGCCCATTTTTTGCTCTATCTAATAATTTGGGATTACAAATTTGGGGAGATGAGTACTACACACTTGTAAAAGGTGAAAAGAGTGCACCTTTTGATGATCATGGTCGCGAAACAGATTTATCTTCTGGAATTATTGCCAAATGAAGTATCTCTACTCGATTCTTTTTGGTTTGGCATTAGGAGCGAGCTCAGTCTTTGTTCACAGCCTGTATCCACCCTTTGGCTTGATCCTCTCAATAGCAGGTGCAAGTTTTGGAGTTTGGGCCTCAGGAAGACAGTGGGGTGGTCGAACTTTTCGATTTATCGTTGCCATTGTTTGGGCAATCGTAGTTTTGCGCGCTGGCTTTCCGGGATTAAATGACGAATATTTAATTCAAGGTGATGGCTTAGGAACATCACTGCTCAACATTGGATTCATAGCCATCGTTATCGCAATCATTATGCCTCTTTAGTCTTTCTATTGGTCTAACTAGAGATTAATTCCAGGTTTGTCCCTCCGGTGTATCTTTAATCATCAGACCCAAACCTTCGAGTTGAACTCGCAGATCATCACTGTCTGCCCAACGTTTTTCACTTCTTGCTAAAGAGCGCGCATCTAAGAGTTCTTTCATCTTCGCTGTTAGTACCTTTTCTTCAATTCCTGCATCAAGATTTAAGCCAAGAATCTGATCTGCATACAAAAACAGCGCGCGCTTATTTCCTTGCTCACTTTTTTCGATACCCCGCAGACGAAGCAGAATCTTGGGGGTGTCAATGTCGTTGTTGATCGCTGACTCTATTTCAGGATCTGCTTCCCAAGGCTTCACACTTGGTTCATTTTCTGCCCATTCAGACATCTTGCCTCGCCAGCGAAGTAAAAGTTCATGAGCAGCTTCAATTGATTTCCAGGTTAAATCCATTTGAGATCTATATCGATTTTCTAATAGACAAAGCCGAAGTGCCAATGGATCAAAACCTCGATCAATTACATCCTGGAGCAGCAGCACATTTCCGGAGCTTTTCGACATTTTTCGACCTTCGAACAAGAGATGCTCCCCATGAACCCAAACATCAACACTTTCTTCACCAGTGATTGCATTTGATTGAGCGCGTTCATTTTCATGATGGGGGAACCGGAGATCAATGCCACCAACATGAACATCAACATGAGAATTCAAAAGCTCCATAGACATTGCCGAACATTCGATATGCCAGCCAGGAAACCCTGACCCCCACGGTGATGGCCAAATCATTTGTGTTCTGTTGCCTGCCGCTTTCCAAAGCGCCCAATCGGCATGAAATCTTTTAGCAGTGTCTTCAGAAACTTCATGCTTGTGTCCAGGCTTGAGTGCATCAAGTCGATTGCCACTTAACTCTCCATAACCCTGTGAGCTATGTGCATCAAAATAAACAGATCCGTCATTACCAACGTAGGCGGCCTTTTTATCGATCAATTCTGAAATCATCGACAACATCATTTCAATTGATTCACTTGCCTTTGGATAAACCATTGCTTTTCTTATATTTAAACGGGAGAGATCTTTGTGAAAATTCTCTTCATATTTACGAGCAATTTCATAGGGGTCGATTTTTTCAATGTGCGCTTGAGTTAGAATTTTGTCGTCTTCCTGAAAATCCTCGCTCATGTGTCCAACATCAGTGATGTTTTGGACCAACGAAACATCAATTCCAGAGAGAGTTAATGCACGTGAGATCAAGTCTGCGAGAAGGAAGGTTCGTAGATTTCCCACATGTGCATCCCGATAAACTGTAGGTCCACAGCAGTACATGGAAGTGGCACCATTGTGGCTTGCTACTTCCTTAAGTTGGCGAGATTTAGTGTCATACAAACGAAGAGTCATTTTTTTGTTATGACCTCTCTCCAGATGAAAATCTCATTATGAGAGAATTCAATTAACTCATCATGGCGATTTCTTAAAGATGTAGGACTCTGAAGATATCCAACAATGTCGCGGAAACCACCTTCGGGATCGTGCAAGCGAATACTCACCCTTTTTCCAATAAGGGCAGTAAAGGTGGACTCCAGCTCTGTGGGCATGTGCCTACGATAAACCGAACAAGCAAATCTGGCGATGTAGGTGAAGTACGCGTTAGAATTACGCCAATCAAATCACCATAAAATCTGGAGGCCTGTTGTGACCTATGTGATCGCCCAACCTTGCGTCGATGTTAAAGACAAATCTTGCATCGAAGAATGTCCGGTGGATTGCATTTATGAGGGTGATCGCATGCTCTATATCCAGCCGGATGAATGCGTGGACTGCGGTGCCTGCGAACCAGTATGTCCAGTTGAAGCAATTTATTATGAGGATGATGTTCCTGGAGTTTGGAAAGAGTTTGGCGCAGTCAACACAGAATTTTTTGTTGAGATTGGTTCACCAGGTGGTGCAAGTAAAGTTGGAGCAACCGGGAGCGATCATCAGATTGTTGCCGCACTTCCACCAAAGAGCGAGTAACAATTGAGAGCACAGCTCCCAGATTTCCCGTGGGATGCATTGGTGCCATTTGGTGACAAAGCTCGTTCACATCCCAATGGGATCATCGATCTGTCACAAGGAACGCCAGTTGATCCAACTCCAGAGTTCATACAAAAAGCTTTTCGCGATGCATCTAACTCTCCAAGTTATCCGGTAACCGCAGGAACCAGCGAACTTCGTGTTGCTATTAAGAACTGGGCAACTAAGCGTTTAGGTGCAACTGGAGATTTTGATGTTCTACCTGTTATCGGATCCAAAGAGTTGGTTGCATGGCTTCCAACAATTCTTGAATCAAAAAAGGTATTGATCCCTGAAATTGCATATCCGACTTATCACGTTGGTGCATTGCTAGCCAGCGCGCAATCGATTCCAGTTCCAATAGATGCAACAACGTGGCCAGATGCTGATCTTGCGTGGCTAAACTCGCCTTCAAATCCAACAGGGCGAGTGCATAGTGCGAAAGAGATTCAAGCTTGCATCAACTGGTCGAGAAAAAATGGATCTGTTTTAATATCTGACGAGTGTTACCTAGAGTTTGATCAGAGCGCACACTCACTCTCAGTTTTGTCCCAAACCGGCGGAGACAATAGCAATATTCTTGCCGTGCATTCCTTATCAAAGCGCTCGTCGATGGCTGGATACAGGGCAGCTTTTATGGTGGGAGATGCTGCACTGATTGCTCGAATTCGAGAGATTCGCAAACATGCAGGAATGATGGTTCCGCTTCCAGTTCAAATGGCAATGACGGTTGCATTGACCGATGAGACACATGTACAGCAACAGCGTGATCGCTACAACGCACGCAAGGATGCAATGAGGCCAGCCTTAATCAAACACGGATTTACTATTGAATATAGCGATTCAGGTCTTTATCTTTGGTGCACACGAAATGAAGATGCATGGAAGAGCGTGGAATGGTTGGCCGGCTATGGGATATTGGCAACGCCTGGAAGTTTTTATGGAGAAGCTGGCGCTCAACATATTCGAGTGGCAATGACAGCAACTGATAGCCAGATTGCCGAAGCAGTTTCTCGTTTAAAGGGATAACTCATGGCAACAGCAATTTTGCTTGTTGGTGGTTATGGCACCCGCCTAATGCCATTAACTAAAAACACTCCAAAACCCATGTTAACTGTTGCTGGAATTCCGGTTACAGAGCATCAACTTAATATGGCCAAAGCAGCAGGAATAACTCAGATAGTTCTAGCTACATCTTATTTATCAGAGTTATTTACTCCATATTTTGGTGATGGTTCAAAGTGGGGTATGCAGATTCAGTATGCTGTGGAAAAAACACCGTTAGGAACAGGCGGAGCGATTCGAAATGCTGCCAAGTTGATTAACTCTTCAGAATCGATTGTGATTTTAAATGGCGACGTACTTAGTTCGCATAATCTTTCAGAACAGATTCGTCAACACGAAGCAAATAATGCCGATGTCACTTTGCATTTAACGCAAGTCGAAGATGCTCGAGCATATGGATGTGTACCAACCGATTCCGATGGTCGGGTTACAGACTTCCTTGAGAAAATGGACAACCCAGTAACAAATCAAATTAATGCTGGATGCTATGTTTTTAACCCTCGTGTTCTTAGCTCTATCCCCATAGATGCAGTGGTCTCAGTTGAACGAGAAACCTTTCCTTTGCTTGTGAAAAACGGTGCAGCTGTATATGGGTATGTTGAGAACGCATACTGGGTTGATATTGGAACACCTCAAGCTCTCATGAAAGCCTCGGTCGAAATTGTTAAACGACACGGTGATTTTTTGATTGCTGCGAATTCTGTCGTTGACCCATCAGCCCAACTGACGGGCGGCAGCAGTGTTGCACCTGGCTGTCAGGTTGCATCTGGTGCCCGAATTCAATCCTCAATAATTGAATCAAACTGTTTCATTGGAGCTAATGCTCAGATCATTAACTCCTTTGTCTCCCGAGGCACAAAAGTTGAAGAGGGTGCAAAAATTGAGAGTTCTTTTGTCGCAAATCAGGAAATAGTTCCAATTCCCTAGATTTTCAACAAATGTTGATACTCCATTGAAGGTTTTTTCTCCGATCACGCTCAAATTCACGCGAATTTCTGCCTAATTTTCGAAAAAATACAGGTATTTACGACCAAATTAGCCCCTACGGATCAGTCCATTTCCCACTTGCTGGCTTGACATAAGCGAGTTACACGCGTGTAATTCACCTATAACAAGTCTTGTCCACAAGGGATGAGATCATGAAAGCTAATGGAGAATCGAGCCTATGCCGATCCAACCCGCAGCCTCTTCCGGCCAGATCCCCACGTCCGGTCC
>WLED01000036.1 GCA_009704445.1 Actinomycetota bacterium | reverse complement strand
GTCCGCCAACACCAATAGCCATGGTGCCCTGCTTGCGCAGTCCACGGATATCGTCTTGGAAAATTTTTGCTTGCTTGTAGGCAAACCAGAGCTGAAACAGCCACATGATTCCAATGAGAATAAATAGCTTGCCTATATTGCTCATGCGCTCTTTACCGCCGATGGTTGTAGTGATTTAACAACAGAGTTAGCACACGCTAAATCCACAATTAAGGTATCAATCAATCCAGCATTAGCAGCGCCCACCACACCGGCAACCTTCTCAGCCCCTGATGCAACGCCAATTACGCGAGGGATATTTTTAATCTCTTCCAAAGTAAGTCCGATTACGCGGCCGTCCATGGCACTAGAAAGTGGCGAACCATCTTTTTTGTAGAAGCGAGCAGCAACATCGCCTGCATAGCTAGAGGCCAATGCTTCGCGATCTGCCTTTGAGGTTTTGAACTCTGAAAAGACCATTTCACTAGATGATGAACCATTTGAGCCGATTCCAACTAATGCCACATGTGCACCGCGTGCGAGCTGGAGCGACTTGGCGATACTTTCTTCTTCTAAAAGTGAATCACGAACTTTGGTGCTGTTAACAACAACAGGTGATAAGAATGGTATGAACTGAGCGTTAAGGTTTTTAGCCAAGTTGCGACCAAGCTCTTCGGCGCTAACTGAGGTGCTAACAGATGAGAGTGAGCCCATAAGTTGAGTGACCTTTAAACCTGAAAGTGTCTCTGAATGAGCATTAACTACCGTTGCCTCTAAACCGCGACCCCATGAGATTGCAATAGTTTGGTTATCGCGTAAGTGCTTGAGAAGGGCGCTCGCAGCTGCCCGGCCAATTGTGTTGAGTGTTAAGTCGTTGGACTCAGTTGCAATTACCTGAACATCTTTGATCTTAAGCAGCTCTGATAGCTGCTGAGAAAGTGATTCATGCTTGTGTGTTGGAGAAACAATCTTGATTTCAACAAAGCCAAAACGTTTTGCATCTGAGAGCATGCGCGAAACATTTGATCTCGATGTATTGAGTTTGGATGCAACCTGATCTTGCGAATAGTGGCCCTCGTAATACAGGCGTGCTGCGCGCAGAATTAACTCTGTCTCACGCTGCTTCACTATCGTCACATCCGTTCATTCATTGAGCAATTGACTTAGTGTGCATTGCTTCACACAGGGAAATCAAGCACAAACGAGCAAAATTTAGGAGCAATTAGTACCGGCGGGTATCAGATTTGAGGCCATTTGAAGGCCACCTGCGGGTCACTTGCTTGGCTTTAAGGCACTCCGTTGAGGCTTCTTAAAACAGGCCAAATCGCCCTTTTTTAGGGTTCAGAGGCCCAGATTGGCCAACTCAACCAGTTCTTTGCGGGCAGCGTTTTTGGCATCGGCGGCTGTCTTTGCAGCAACTGCTGCCTTACCGGCCAGAGTTAACTGCTGAGATGAATGGGCTGTAATTGCCTGGGCCACATCGATCAATGTTGCAACACTGCTCGAAAGTGAAGAGACACCCATGCCAACTAATACTGATGCCAATGTTGGATCAGATGCTGCTTCACCACAGACACCAACGGGGCAGTTGTTTTTGATTCCTGCTTGTGCAATTTGATGAACAGCGCGTAGTAAAGCTGGTTGCCATGGGTCATTAAATCCTGCAAGTGCTGCAGACTCTCTATCAGCAGCATGTAAATACTGACCCAAATCATTTGTACCAATTGAGACAAAGTGACAGACCTTTGTAATTTCATCTGCAAGAAAAACAGCAGCAGGTACTTCGATCATTACACCTGCTTTATCTAATCCATATTCTTTTGCCATTGCAACAAAGTTTTTTGCCTCTTCTGGCAATGTGATCATCGGCGCCATTACCCATACTTCAGCCTTAGTGGCCTTTGCTGAAGCTGCAATTGCTTGCAACTGTGTGCGAAGTAGATTTTCATGTTTATTAATTGTTCGATAGCCACGAACACCTAACGCTGGGTTTGGTTCATTATCAAATGAAATAAATGCCATTGGCTTATCGGCGCCCGCATCTAATGTTCTAATGATCACTTTTTGATTATTAAAGGGAGTGAACAACTCTGTGTATATTGCAGTTTGCTCTTGAAGAGTTGGCGCATCGTTTCGATCTAGATACAAAAGCTCTGTGCGCAGTAAACCAACACCATCTGCTCCTGCTGTGACTGCAGCTGCTGTATCTTCAAGACGACCAATGTTTGCATAAATTGGAACTACAACATTATCTGTTGTGATGTAGCCATCTTTAGATCTAGCAACAGTTCTAGATTTGCGTGCTTTGATCTTTTCGATCTTACTTTCAATTGCCGATTTAACAGCTGAATCTGGATTAAAGACAACATCACCAGTTGTTGCATCCACAGCCACTATTGCATTCGGTGAAGCTATTGCTGCTTGTACAACGCCAGGACAGGCAACAATGGCTGCGATTCCATTGGAACGCGCAATGATCGCCGTGTGGCTTGTTGGCCCACCACCTGCAGTAACAATTGCCAAAATCTTTTCTGTCTCTAAATCCGCAGTATCTGCTGGCGATAAATCTTGAGCAATCAGAACAGTTGGAACATCTAAGTGTGGAATCTCCGGGTAAGAAATTCCTGCAATTTCACACAGAATGCGATCTCGAATATTTGCAACATCACTCACACGCTCTGCTAAATAACCACCGGAAGCCGTCAATAACTCCTGAAAAACCTCTGTCGCTTTAACTATTGCAAAGCTTGCCGTGCGACCACCTGCGATAAATGCTGCTGCTTCTTCTGCAATAGCAGGATCAGTTGCAATCTCTGCCATTGCAACCAAAATTTCATGTAGCTCACCAGTGGTACGTGCAGCACGTGAATCTAAATCTGTACCCACTCGCGCAATTGCTGCGGTTAAGGTCTGAGTTTCTTGCTCAGCACTTAACTGTGATTGCTGCGCATCTGCAACAGGAATATTTGTGTTGAGCAAAAAGAATGGACCAATTGCTGCACCAGAACTTGCGGGTATACCAGTGAGCATTGTGATCGGATGTCCTTTTGTTTAGGGCTTCTAAAGGGAAGCGATGAGAGCATCTAAAAGTAGTGCACCATCATAAAAGTCACAGAAGTTTAGATCAATAGTTAAAGAAATATTTTTTGTGCTTTCGCTGTCATAACCAATAGTCAGGGACGTGACTTGATTTGGGAATAACAAGGGAGTAGCAGAACTCATAGAGTAAGTGGTTAGGTCAAAAATTGTTGTGGTCCCACCACTGAGCATTGCAATTGGCACCTTGCCATTTTTTGCAGCATCAGAAGTAGAAGAAACAAGTGTTCGCAACTCTTCGATATTTATTAGATCAGGATCTCTAAAGACTGGGAGTGCGCTTCCATATTTGGATTCAATGATGAGTGAAACTCCAACATGTTGATGGGCTGCTAAATCTGGGCGAGCTCGCAAAACTTTGGCCCATGCAGATATCAACTGTGCGTGATCAAAGTTTGCATTGGCGCGGCGATTAAAAGAAGCCTGGGCAATACCGCGAGTCATTTCAATTCCCTTAGCGATCAGAGCTTTGTTTGCTGCTTGTCGCTTTAATATTGCTGGATCTACTTGGGCAGAATTGATATCTGACATCGTGATTGTTCGATCCGGCCCAGTTGGATGCACCGTACGAAGATCAATTCCACGATTAGCTGCTTCTACTCGGGCCTTAGGAACGGCTTTAACAGATGTGTTAACAATGATTGGTGCAGCAACTGGCGCAACAACTACCGGCGCAGGTGCAGCGGGAGGCGGAGTTGGTGCGACAGGTTGCACAACTGGTGCCGCAACTACAGGTGCGACAGGTGCGACAGGTTGCACAACCGGAGCCGCAGCTACAGGAGCAACTGGTTCTGCAAGCGGAGCAGCAGGCGCAGCAGCATCGCCGCCAAAATCAAAGGCCATAACCTCTGTTTCAGTAAGCATGATCAATACTGGTTTACCAATTTCAATGACATCACCTGGTGTGCCAACTAAAGTTTCAATCACACCATCTGCCGGTGCTTCAACTTCCATATCGATTTTGTCTGTCATTACTTCAAATAAAACATCGCCAGATTTAACCTGGTCGCCAACTTTTACATGGAAAAGCAAAAGCTCTCCAGTTTCCATAGTCATGCTCATCTTCGGCATAACAACGGGATATTTGAAACTCATCGCCAGTTTTTAACAATCTCTCGGGCAGCAGCTTCGATGTCCTCAATTTGAGGAACCGCAGCTTTTTCCAACTGAGGTGCATATGGAATAGGAATGTTCATTCCAGCCAAACGCTTAATCGGTGCGATCAGTGAGCCAAATGATGAAGATCCTGCCATCTGGGCGATAACTTCATTGATAAATCCTGCATGTGCTGGACCCTCCTGAACAACCATAAGACGACCAGTTTTTTCAACTGATTCATACACAGGTTGCATATCAAGAGGAGAAATTGTGCGCGGATCAATCAACGTAACAGAGATTCCTTCGGCTGCTAATTTTTCACAGACTTCATAACTCTTGTTGACCATAATTCCTGTTGCAACAATTGTTAAATCTTTTCCTTCACGTACAACTTTGGCAACTCCTAAAGGAATTCGCTCCGCACCTTCTGGTACTGGATCTCTACCTGGAATCTTGTATAAGAGTTTGTGCTCTAAGAAAATTACAGGGTTTGGATCATCAATTGATGCAAGCAGTAATCCTTTTGCATCTGCAGGGTTAGATGGCACTACAACTTTTAATCCAGGCACCGATGCAAACCATGGCTCTAGATTTTGTGAGTGTTGTGCAGCAGCACCTGTTCCAGAGCCTTGAGGTGTGCGCAAAACCATTGGCACATGCAACGCTCCACCTAACATGAAGTGAATCTTTGCAGCTTGGTTTGCAATCTGATCCATCGCCTGTGCGGTGAAATCTGAAAACTGGATTTCAACAATTGGACGCATTCCAGAAAGTGCGGCACCTACTGCGGCGCCAACAATTCCAAGTTCTGCAATCGGAGTATCTAGTACGCGCTCTGATCCATAGCGGTGATACATATCTCCGGATACGCCAAATGCACCGCCATAAATTCCAACATCTTCCCCTAATAAAAATACTTCTGGGCGCTCATCAAATGCGATGCTCATTGCTTCGCGTACAGCCTCGGCCATAGTTAACATGCGATCGCTCATGCTGAGACCTTCTTAAAGACTGCATCTAGCAAGCCTGCAGGGTCAGCAGCTTTTGCTTTTACGGCTTCATTTACTGAAGCAACAATTGCATCTGTTGCCTCTTGTTGAATTGCATCGCACTGCTCCTGCGTCAATTTCTTTTGCTTGATTGCACGGGCGATAAACTTTGGAATCGGATCTAATAAACGCCACTCTTCGATCTCTTCTTTTGTGCGATACAAGTTTTTATCAGAGCGTGAGTGACCTTTCCAACGATATGTCTCGGCCACAATCAATGTTGGTCCTTCGCCTTTTCTTGCGCGATCTACTGCAATCTGTGCAGCTTCATAAACTTCTACAACATCATTTCCATTAACGTTTACTCCAGGAATTCCATATCCCTTAGCGCGATCGGCTAAGTTATCGATTGCGAAAGCTTTCTCAGTCGATGATGACATTCCATACTTATTGTTTTCGCAAAATAAAATCATTGGTAGATCCCAGATGGCAGCTAAGTTCGCTGCTTCATGGAAAGCTCCTTCATTCATTGCGCCATCTCCAAAGAATGAAACAGCAACTGTTCCTTTTTTCATCATCTTGGATGCAAGTGCGGCCCCGGCTGCGATTGGAATTCCGCCACCTACAACTCCATTGGCGCCAAGGTTTCCTGTATCAACATCTGCAATGTGCATCGAACCACCGCGACCACCGCAATAGCCAATCTCTTTTCCAAGAAGCTCTGCGATCATGCGCGTAAGGTCCGCGCCTTTTGCAATGCAGTGACCATGTCCACGGTGTGTAGATGTAATTTGATCCTGAACCGTGAGTGCCATACACATACCTGTTGGTGATGCTTCTTGACCGATCGATAAGTGCATCGTTCCGTGCATCATTCCGCGACCAAATAAATCTTCTACAGCCTCTTCGAATTTTCTAATGCGGCACATGTATAGCAACGCATGGCGTGCATTTTCAGTTGATGCCAACGGATGGCCCATCAGTAGGGGATTTGCGCTCATTTTCCAATCCTCACATTTGTTCACGTGGCTGAGTAGATGTTCCTATTAAACACTACCTATGAGCCCGTTACGATAGAGCAATGAAAGAATTTCGCTCTGTTGTGGCAGCTGCAGTAGGCCTGCATGCTCGTCCAGCCGCTCTTTTTGCATCAACTGCAAAGGGTTCAGGAAACACTGTTCGCTTATCAAAAATCGTAGATGGCGCACCAACCACGCCAGTTGATGGAGCGAGCGTCTTGAGAGTTATGACCTTAGGCGTTAAATGTGGCGATGAAGTTCTTGTAACAGTTGAAGGTGAAACCGAAGAAGAGACATCTGCAAAGTTGCAAGAAATTGTTGAGAGCAACGATCATTGAATTCTAAATTACGTACTGGCATAGGAGTAGACGCTCATCAATTTGGTGATAGCGGGCCACTTGCGCTCGCAGGTTTGGTTTGGCCAGAAACAAAAAAACTAGTTGGACATTCAGATGGCGATGTTGTCGCGCATACAATTTGTGACGCGGTTTTATCTGCATGCCAGTTAGGCGATGTCGGAAGTTTTTTTGGAGTCGACAAGCCTGAAATGGCTGGGGCCTCTGGTGTTGTGATGATCTCTGCGGTAAGAGATTTTGTTATAGCAAGAGGTTTTGCCATCAACAATGTTGCTGTGCAGATTGTTAGTAACTCACCCAATGTTTCATCTCGAAGAGATGAGGCACAAGATGTTTTAACCAAAGCATTAGGTGCACCAGTTTCGATAGCAGGAACAACTTCAGATGCCATGGGCTTTACAGGTCGCGGTGAAGGTGTGTATGCAATCGCAACTGCGTTGGTGCAGATCCCGTGACGCTACATTTATATGACACTGCCTCACGTGAAGTAAGTGAGTTCAAATCACTCAAGCCTTCAAAGGTGTCGATCTATGTTTGCGGAGCAACAGTGCAAGGCCCACCACATATTGGCCATGTTCGCTCTGGAGTTAACTTCGATATTTTAAGGCGCTGGTTAATTAAATCTGGGTACGAAGTAACCTTTGTTAGAAACGTTACCGATATCGACGACAAGATTTTGCACACCGCAAAGCATGATGAAATGCCTTGGTGGGCAGTTGCAATGAAATATGAGCGGGTATTTACCGCTGCATATGCGCAGTTAAACATTTTGCCACCAACATATGAGCCACGTGCCACTGGGCATATCACTCAGATGATTGAACTGATGCAAAAACTAGTCGATAACGGTGCTGCATACGCCCCGGGCAATGGCGATGTTTATTTAGAGGTTCGAAAACTAACGAGCTATTTAACGTTGTCTCGGCAAAACTTAGATGACTTACAAGCTGCAGCAGATGCTGATGAAACTAATAAAAAAGATGTTCGTGATTTTGCATTGTGGAAAGCTGCAAAACCTGGAGACCCATCATGGCCAACACCATGGGGCCCGGGCCGACCAGGATGGCATTTGGAATGTTCTGCAATGGCACATGCATACCTTGGTGAAACATTTGATATTCACGGAGGTGGATTAGATTTAGTTTTTCCACACCACGAAAATGAGATTGCCCAGTCTGAAGCCGCTGGTTATGGATTTGCCAAGCGTTGGTTACATAATGCGTGGGTCACTCAATCTGGTGAAAAAATGTCCAAATCTTTGGGTAACTCACTGCAAGTAAATGAAATCCTAAAAACTGTCCGAGGGATAGAGCTACGTTGGTATTTAGGCAGTGCCCATTACCGTTCTATGTTGGAGTATTCACCAGCTGCTCTAGAAGAATCGGCAACAAACTTTGGACGGATTGAAAGTTTTTTAAAGAGAGCCACAGAGATGGTTGGAGAGAAACCATCATTAATGCTAAGTAAAGAATTTACAGATGCTATGAATGATGATTTAGCAGTTCCGACTGCACTTGCATCAATTAGTGAAAATCTTCGACTTGGAAATCAAGGAATTACTGACAACGATAAAAAAGCAGTTACAAAAAATGCCAACGAGATTCGTGGCGCGCTAGATGTTTTGGGATGTGACCCTTTTGATCCTGCATTTGCCCAATCAGGCGGCTCAGATTTAACAGCTGCCTTGGATGGAGTTATAAAGATCGCTCTTGCAGAGCGTGCATCTGCAAGAGAGCGTAAGGATTTTGCTGCTTCTGATGCAATACGTGATGGACTTGCTGATTTAGGAATTACAATTGAGGACACCGCACAAGGGCCTCGCTGGTCTATCAATTAAGTACTGAAACGAGAATTAACAATGGCTGGCAATTCATCCCGTAAAGGCGCTGTTCGCCAATCGAAAAAAGGTCCATCTTCAGGTACTGGTGGCAATAACAAGAGACGTTTAGAAGGTAAAGGCCCAACTCCAAAAGCAGAAGATCGTCCTTACCATGCAGCAGCAAAGCGCAAAAAAGCTGCAGAGAAAAAAGAAGTTCGATCACCTCGAATGCCTAAAGGTGATCGACCACGCGGTGAAATTGTTGCAGGACGTAACGCAGTTCTTGAAGCGCTACGTGAAAACGTTCCGGCAACCGAGCTATTAGTTGCACGCAGTATTGATGTTGATGATCGCGTTGCCGAGAGTTTAAAACTTGCACTGCACCAAGGACTTCAGATTCGCGAAGCACATCGGGCTGAGGTTGAAGGTATTTCACCCAATAGCCAAGGAATCATTCTTGCAATCAAACCTTTTCAGTATTCAAGTTTTGAAGAGATTCTCTCTCGCGCAAAACATCCATCATTAATTGTTGCTTTAGATGGCGTCACTGATCCACGAAATCTTGGCGCAATTATTCGAAGCGCAGCAGCATTTGGTGCAGCCGGTGTCATCATGACCGAACGTCGGGCGGCAACAATGACGGCATCGGCTTGGAAATCCTCTGCTGGGGCAGCGGCTCGTTTGCCTATTGCACAGATAACAAATCTTGCTCGCACAATTGATGCAGCTAAAAAAGCAGGCATGTTTGTTGTTGGATTAGATGGTGAATCCAGTGATGATATTGGTTCGATGAAAGTTGCAACTGAACCCCTGATGGTAATTGTTGGCTCAGAAGGTAAAGGTCTTGCGCGTTTGACTAAGGAAAAATGTGATCTTGTAGTTTCTATTCCGATCAGCGCCACAACCGAGTCATTAAATGCAAGTGTTGCAACATCTATTGCACTCTTTCATATTGATCAAGCACGTCGCGCTGGGTAAGTCGCACGCGGAGATTGAGATTAGTTAGGTAATTGGGTTACAAGTGGCAAGAGAAGTAAGTAAGGTAAGAAAATGAAATACCAACGATTTATTGCATTAGGTGATTCATTCACCGAAGGTATGTGTGATGAAAAACGATACGGACAGTATCGAGGATGGGCAGATCGCGTTGCCGATGTTATGGCTGCCAACCAACCTGGATTCCAATATGCAAACCTTGCAATTCGAGGCAAATTACTCAAGCAAGTTATTGATGATCAATTAGAACCTGCTTTAGAACAAGTAATTGATAAGACTACTTTGATTTCATTTCATGCTGGGGCAAATGATGTAATTAGGCCAAAATACAATCCAAACCTTGTTCTTCCTTTGTACTCACAGGCAGTTAGAAAGATTGCTGCATCGGGTGCAACTGTTATGTTGTTTACAGTTTTAGAAGATAGTGGAAAAGAAGGGCGCCTTGCAGAATCTTGGAAGCAACGATTTAAAGATTTTAATGAGAATATTCGAAAGGTTGCCGCAGAAGTAGGAGCGATCTTGTGTGATGGTAATCAAGAAGAATCACTTAAAGACCCGCGCTTTTTGGCATTTGATCGCCTTCATTTAAATCCAATGGGACATGATCGGGTCGCACAAGCAGTTTTGGAGACGATTGATCTTCCTTTTGATCCAAAATGGCGCACTCCATTAGAACCTGCAGAACCAACATCCAAAATTGTTCAAACAGGTGTTACAACATTGTGGTTTGTTACTTTTGCACTTCCATGGTTGTGGAGACGTGCACGCGGAAAGTCTTCAGGTGACGGGCGAAGCTGCAAGTATCCTCACGCAATCAAATGGCCTCTTACTCACTTGGATTAACCGCTAGCTAATTTGGATTAACCGCTGACTCACTTGGATTAATTCGATAAATAGCGCCTGATTTGCTGGATTTTCACATTTAGGCCAACACTGCCATAATTGCCTCTGCTTGATTTGGGGTAACTCAAAAAGCAGGCCTCTCTAGCTCAGTGGTAGAGCAGCGCACTTGTAATGCGCAGGTCGTCAGTTCAATCCTGACGGGGGGCTC
>WLED01000035.1 GCA_009704445.1 Actinomycetota bacterium | reverse complement strand
ATGGCTAAGGCAGCTGCCAAAGCCGGCGCACGTTAATTCACTTCTCTTTATAAAGCGAGGCTAGGTTCATGCCTGCAATTTCACTTGCTAAGGCTCCGCAACCAGCATCTACAAATCCGGCGCAGATTCGTAACTTCTGCATCATTGCCCATATTGATCACGGTAAATCAACACTTGCCGATCGAATGTTAGGTATTACCGAAGTTGTAGAGGCGCGAAACATGCGCGCCCAGTATCTAGATCGTATGGATATCGAGCGTGAACGTGGAATCACAATTAAGTCCCAAGCAGTTCGTTTGCCTTGGCGCTCATCAATTGATGGCCAGGAATACATTTTAAATATGATCGATACACCAGGTCACGTTGATTTCACCTACGAAGTTTCACGCTCACTTGCTGCATGTGAAGGTGCCGTTCTGCTGGTGGATTGTGCTCAAGGTATTGAAGCGCAAACTCTTGCAAATCTTTATCTTGCAATGGAAAACAATTTAACGATTATTCCTGTGCTCAATAAAATCGATCTACCCAATGCGCAACCCGACAAATTTGCCGCCGAACTTGCTCGATTAATTGGTTGCCAGCCCGAAGATTGTCTGCGTGTGTCTGGGAAAACCGGAGATGGTGTTGCAGAACTTCTAGATCAAATCGTTGCTCAAATTCCAGCACCTGTAGGTGATCCCAATGCACCAGCACGAGCACTTATCTTTGACTCTGTCTACGACTCCTATCGCGGGGTAGTTACATATGTTCGAGTAGTAGATGGACATTTATCACCACGTGAGCAAATTCAAATGTTTTCAACTGGTGTTCGCCATGAAGCACTAGAAGTTGGAGTTATCTCTCCAGAACCTATTGCGGGTAAGGGACTTGGCGTTGGAGAAGTGGGCTACTTGATTACTGGAGTGAAAGATGTTCGCCAATCACGTGTAGGTGACACGATTACAACGTATAACAATCCAACTAAGGAAGCGCTTTCTGGATACAAAGATCCAAAGCCAATGGTTTTTTCTGGGCTATTCCCACTAGATGGTGCTGATTTTCCAATCCTTAGAGAAGCACTCGATAAATTACAGCTAAATGATGCTGCATTGGTCTATGAACCAGAAAGCTCTGCAGCACTTGGTTTTGGTTTTCGATGTGGATTCCTTGGGCTACTTCACATGGAGATTGTTCGTGAGCGTTTAGAGCGCGAACATAAGTTGAATTTGATCTCTACTGCTCCCAATGTTGTTTACAACGTAACAATGGATGATGGAAAATCCGTACGCGTTACTAATCCATCAGAATTTCCTGAAGGCAAGGTTGCAGCGGTACTAGAACCAATTGTTAAATCAACAATTTTGGCTCCAGCAGAGTTCATTGGCACGATTATGGAACTATGCCAGGACCGTCGCGGAGTTCTCTTGGGGATGGATTACATCTCTGAAGATAGAGTTGAAATTCGCTATGACCTGCCATTAGCCGAAATTGTCTTTGATTTCTTTGATCAACTAAAGAGCCGCACAAAAGGTTATGCCTCTCTTGATTATGAAGAAAAGGGTGATGCTGAAGGTAACCTAGTAAAGGTTGATATCTTGTTGCAGGGTGAGGCAGTAGATGCTTTTAGTGCAATTGTTCATAGAGATAAGGCCTATGCATACGGTGTCATGATGACGGGCAAACTCCGTGAGTTAATCCCTCGCCAACAGTTTGAGGTTCCTATTCAGGCAGCAATCGGTGCACGAATTATCGCCCGTGAAAGTATCCGCGCTATTCGAAAAGACGTGTTAGCAAAATGTTATGGTGGAGATATCTCTCGTAAGCGTAAACTTTTGGAGAAGCAAAAAGAGGGTAAGAAGCGCATGAAGATGGTTGGACGCGTTGAAGTGCCACAAGAGGCATTCGTAGCCGCTCTTGCAACTGATGCGGATATAGAAAAGATTAAGGCCGCCCGTAAAGCAAGCCAATGAGCCTTTCATTTTATGTACACATTCCGTACTGCATAAAACGTTGCGGTTACTGCGACTTTAATACCTATACGCCATCAGAGTTACAAGATGGAGCAACTTTAGAAATTGTAAGCAATGACTATATTTATGCAGTGCTAAAGGAGCTTGAAATTGCTCCAAAAGAGATAACGCCTACGATCTTTTTTGGTGGCGGCACACCTTCATTGATTCCAGCAAAAGATCTAGGACGAGTAATTAATGAGATCACAAAGCGCAACGGATTAACAGCCGATTGTGAAATAACCTTGGAAGCAAATCCAGATTCTGTAACGCTGGAAAAACTTGAAAGCTACATAAATGTTGGCTTCAATCGAGTCTCATTTGGCATGCAATCGGCTAAGCCACATGTTCTACAAGTTCTTGATCGCACTCATAATCCAGCTAATGTAGAAAAAGCTGTATCTATGGCCAGGGCCGTCGGATTTAAATCAATTAGTGTTGATTTAATTTATGGAACACCGGGGGAGAGTGTGGATGATTGGCGCCACACGGTAGAGGCGGCACTTGCACTGGATATCGACCATATAAGTGCCTATGCATTAATTGTTGAAACTGGGACAAAATTAGCCGCCAATATCAAGCGCGGAGATATTGCAATGCCCAATGATGATTTGATGGCAGAGATGTATTTGTTAGTTGATCAACTCTGCCAGGAGAATGGAATGGATTGGTATGAGCTTTCCAATTGGTCTAAACCTGGTCATGAGTGCAAACACAACATCGCCTACTGGCGCAACCAAAATTGGTGGGGACTTGGGCCCGGTGCACATTCACATATTGATGCAAAACGATTCTGGAATGTTAAGCACCCAAATGCTTACAAACAAAAACTGTTTTCTGGCGAAAGCGTGATTGCAGAGAGTGAAGATTTGACCGCAGATCAAAAAAGAGATGAATCAATCATGCTGGGCATTCGTATGAGAGAGGGTTTATCGACGATGGATTTGAATTCAGCTCAAATTCAAACACTTGCAACCTACGGCGCAAATGGCTTTGTCCAACTGCTAGAAGATCGAGTTCTGCTTACGCCAACGGGGCGCTTAATTGCAGATCGAATCGTGCGAGAATTAACTTTCTAGTACCCTAGGCACACATGTCATCACGTCGTCTTGAAATCCTTCGCGCAATAGTAGATGAGTACGTTGCGACCCAAGAGCCTGTCGGTTCTAAGTCAATTGCCGACCGCCACAGTTTAGGAATTTCACCTGCAACGATTCGAAATGAAATGGCAGTACTAGAAGAAGAGGGTCTAATCACTCAGCCCCACACAAGTGCAGGCAGAATTCCAACAGATCTTGGTTACCGTGTTTTTGTAGACAAGCTAGCTACAGTCAAAACATTATCGACTGCAGAACGCAGAGCCATTGAAACATTTCTAGAAGGATCCAGTGATCTTGAAGAGCTTTTAAAAAAATCCGTGAAGTTACTTGCAGACATTACAAAACAAGTAGCTGTCGTTACCTACCCAATTATTGGAGATGGTCGCGAAAAGTTAGCAGTTTCAGGAACTGCTCACTTGGCACGTTCTGGCGAAGATCTAGGTTTAACGCTTTCGCCAATTCTAGAAGCGTTAGAAGAGCAAGTTGTTTTGATGCGCTTACTCGATGAAGCTAATTCGACGGTTAATGTTCGTATTGGTCGTGAACAATTGGAAACTAATCTTCAAGCAACATCGCTGGTGACTGTTGGTTACGGCGGCGATTCTGCTCAAATAGGCGCACTTGGTGTTTTAGGACCGACCCGCATGGATTACGCCGGTTCAATTGCAGCAGTTGATGCCGTTGCTAGATATGTTGGACGTTTCATCATTGAGGGTGCCTAAATGGCCGATCATTACGACACATTAGGTGTGACAAAGGGTGCATCTGCTGACGAAATTAAAAAGGCATACCGCAAACTTGCGCGCGAGCTACATCCAGATGTGAATCCGGATCCGAAAACTCAGGATAGATTTAAAGAAGTAACTGAGGCCTACGATGTTTTAAGTGATAGTCAAAAGCGCCAGCAATATGACATGGGCGGAAGTGGTTTTGGTGGCGGAGCAAACTTTGGTGGTGGCTTTAGCGACATCATGGATGCATTCTTTGGCGGTGGAGGCTCACGTGGGCCACGACCACGAATGCGTGCAGGTCAAGATTCACTGATTCGAATTCAAGTTGATTTAAATGAAGCATGTTTTGGAACCGATCGCGAGATTACAGTTGAGACAGCTGTTGTATGTACTAAGTGCACTGGCACTGGTTGTCTTGATGGGGAACATCCAGAAGTATGTTTAACCTGCAAGGGTCGCGGCGAAGTTCAACAAGTTGTTCGTTCGGTTATTGGCCAAGTAATGACATCTAGGCCATGTAATGCATGTCAGGGTTACGGAAGCGTTATCAAGAATCCATGTCGTGAATGCGCAGGTGAAGGTCGCGTGCGAAGCCGACAAGTAATTGATGTAAAAATTCCAGCAGGTGTTGAAACTGGAAACAGAATTCAACTCGCAGGTCGTGGGGAAGTCGGAGCTGGGGGAGGACCAGCAGGAGATTTGTATGTTGAGATTGTTGAAGAGCGACATGAGTATTTAGTCAGAGATGGCGACACATTGCTCATGTCACTTGAGATAAGCATGATCGCTGCCGCACTTGGCACAACTGTTTCCATAGAAACGTTGGATGGTCCTGCTGAAGTTCACGTAAAGCCCGGAACACAAAGTGGCTCACCTGTTGTGATTAAGGGCAAAGGAATGACCAGATTGCGACGTGGAGACAGAGGCGATTTAGTTGTACATATCGAAGTTCAAACACCGACAAAGTTAAGCAAAGAAGAAGAGAAGCTTCTGCGTTCATTCGCGCAGGTTCGAGGCGAGAAAGCTAGTGAGGCCCATGTTAAAGGCCAAGATGGATCTGTATTTAGCAAAATAAAGGGTGTGTTTAACAAATAATGTTTACTCTCTTTTTCGTAGAGAATCTGCCAACCACGGTTGGCTCGGAGTATGAGTTTAAAAACGATGATGCAAACCACGCAATTCGGGTACTCCGAACTCAGGTTGATGATCAGTTTATGCTCAGCGATGGCAAGGGTGCATGGTCGAAAGTAAAAGCAACGCAGATGCAAAAGAAATCAATGACAGTTCAAGTTTTAGAAACTGGATATCAAGAGCCGTTAGCAACCACAATTACAGTGGTGCAGGCACTGCCTAAGGGTGATCGCTCAAAAGAGGCGATTGAGCTATTAACTGAAGCCGGCGTGGACAGAATCATTCCATGGCTCGCATCTCGAAGTATTGGGAAAACATCTGAAAAGTTTCAGATTACCGCGCGCGAGGCAAGTAAGCAGTCCCGTCGATTTAGAATCCCAGAAGTTACAGGGGTTGCACATACTGATCAAATATGTGAGGCAATACGGTTAAGTGATTTGGCTATAGTTTTTCATGAAAGTGCACAGACAAAACTTTCAGATCAAATCACATCTGGTAACGTAGAGAATTTGCTCATCATTATTGGCCCAGAGGGTGGAATCACAGATCAAGAGTTAGCCGTATTTACAGAAGCTGGCGCTAAAACCGCACTCATGGGTAGGCCGATTTTGCGTTCGGCACATGCTGGCTTAGCCGCTGTTTCAGCAGTTTCTGCACTTTTGAAGGTATGGTAACGATATGGCGTTAGTTGCTGATTGCATATTTTGTAAAATAATCACAGGCGAAATTCCAGCAGAGATAGTTTTCCGCAATGAAAATGTTGTTGCATTTAATGATCTCAATCCTCAAGCTCCAACCCATGTGCTACTTGTGCCGACCTTGCACACTGAGAATGCGGTTGGTGTTGCCAAAAATAGCCCCACGATTACTGCAGCACTTTTCTTAGCCGCCGATGAGATTGCAACCCAGCGAGGACTTGCCGGCTATCGAACCGTGTTTAACACCGGCGAAGCGGCTGGTCAGAGTGTTTTCCACGCTCACCTGCATCTATTGGGTGGTCGCGCGATGGCATGGCCACCGGGTTAAAGATACATTTATCCCTATATGGAGCGAACGTTAATAACGGTACCTAAAGCAATCCAGATGGTCGCCTTGCTTGGTGTCCAAGATTTAAATCTGCGAACAATTGAAGCGGCTTTTGCTTCAGTAAATATCACAGTTCGCGGCAATGAGATTACTTTGCGCGGTCCACATGATGATTGCAATAAGTTAGAAAATCTCTTTAATGAATTGATGGTTGTTATTCGAAGTGGAAATGTGCTTACTGTTGACGCAGTCAACCGAGCAATCGAAATGCTAGATCACAAACCAGCAGATCATCCAGCCGAAGTACTTTCACTCAATATTGTGAGTAATCGTGGTCGCACAATTCGTCCGAAAACAGCAAATCAAAAGCGATATGTAGAAGCAATTGAAGATCACACAATAACTTTTGGAATAGGTCCAGCCGGTACTGGAAAGACATACCTTGCAATGGCTAAAGCAGTTGCCGCTTTGCAGTCTAAGAAAGTCAATCGAATTGTCTTGACGCGACCTGCCGTCGAAGCCGGTGAAAATCTAGGTTTCTTGCCAGGAACATTAAGCGAGAAGATCGATCCTTATCTTCGACCTCTCTTTGACGCCTTACATGACATGATTGATATAGATTCAATTCCACGTTTAATGCAATCAGGAATTATTGAAGTCGCTCCACTTGCATATATGCGTGGGCGCACACTTAACAATGCTTTCGTGATCTTGGATGAGGCGCAGAACACCACGCCTGAACAGATGAAAATGTTTTTGACGCGCTTGGGATTTGGATCCAAAATGGTAATCACCGGCGATATTACTCAGGTTGATCTTCCAAATGCTCAGAAATCAGGGTTAAAAGTTGTTCGCGATATCTTGAAAGATATTGATGACATTGCGTTTTTGGAGCTAACGGCCGAAGATGTTGTGCGTCACCGATTAATTGGAGATATTGTGAAAGCTTATGAAACCTTTGATGTAAACCAACACGTTGTGCGGCCTATTCGACAATAGATGAGTATCGAAGTAACAAATACTTCAGGGCAGTTGGTTCCAGCAGAACAGATAACTTCCTTGTTGACATTCGCATTAGGCGTCTTAGATCTAAACCCAGCAAGTGATCTCAATGTTTCATTTGTGAAAGATGATTACATGAGCGAGCTTCATTTAAAGTGGATGGATGAGCCGGGCACCACTGATGTGCTCTCTTTCCCTATGGATATGCCCCTTACATCGCAAGACATTGTCACCTTAGGAGATATCGTGATCAGCCCAGTTGTAGCGCAGACTCAGGCGCAAGCACAGGGACATTCAACCGATCACGAGATCTATATTTTGGCAACGCATGGTTTGCTACACATTCTTGGATATGACCATGCAGATAAAGAAGAAGAAAAAACTATGTTTGCGCTACAAGAAAAAATCGTCACCGACTGGGAAAAGAGATCATGAGTCTGTTAGCTGTTATTAGCATCGTTCTACTCTTAGTGTTTGCGGGTTTTCTTGCTGCTAGCGAGTCCGCTTTGACTTCAATTTCTCGCATAGTTATTGATGAATTAGAAGGCAAGCGTGGTGGCGCGCTTCTTCGAAAATACAGCGCTCAACCCGCCAGATACCTCAATGTGATTTTGTTGGTAAGAAAGCTGTGTGAATTTACTGCCACTGTTTTGTTGGCGGTGATTTTACTTCGCAATTACTCTTCGGCCCAGGCGATGGCATTGACAGTTTTGATCATGGTTGTGCTCTCATATGTAGTTGTCGGTGTTGGTCCACGAACTTTAGGTAAGCAGCAACCACATAAATATGCACGCTATGGAATCATCGTTGCATATGGTTTGGCATTTCTATTGGGCCCCGTAACTAAGTTGCTTATTTCAATCGGAAATGCACTTACTCCCGGTAAGGGATTTAGATCAGGTCCGTTTACATCTGAAGCAGAGTTAAGGGATCTTGTAGATCAAGCTCACGAGCGAGGCCTTGTGGAGTCTGATGAACAAGAGATGATTCACTCAGTTTTTGAACTAGGTGACACATTAGTTCGAGAATTAATGGTTCCGAGAATCGATATGGTCTGGGTAGAAAAGGATAAATCTGTTCGCCAAGGCCTGTCTCTTGCCCTAAGAAGCGGTTATTCACGTATCCCAGTAATTGGAGATGGAATAGATAACATCGTAGGAATTGTCTATGTAAAAGACTTGGCTAAACGAGCACTTGATCACCGCGATGCAGAGCAGAACGAAACTATTGAACAACACATGCGTCCTGCTAATTTTGTACCCGAAATCAAGATGGCCGATGACTTATTGAGAGAGATGCAAAAAAATCAAATTCACCTTGCAATCGTTGTTGACGAATATGGTGGCACGGCAGGAATCATCACAATCGAAGATATTATCGAAGAGATCGTAGGTGAGATTGAAGATGAGTTTGATGATGGTGAAGATGAATTCACATGGCTTACACCTGATAAAGCGCGCGCAAAGGCTTCGTTGCACATTGAAGATTTGGCTGACGAATTAAAGATAGAGATAGAAAAATCTGATTACGAAGATATCGATAGCATCGGCGGGCTTATGGCGCAGAAATTGGGAAGAGTCCCAATTGCAGGAAGCACAATTTCGTGGAATGGTTGGGCAATTACTTCAGAGCGTCCCCTAGGTCGACGCCGTCGAATTTCCTCAGTTTTAGTTGAACGCTTAGTTGATGAGATTGAAGACGCCGAGTAAACCAAAGTTCATTTTGTAGGTTGGTTCGCGTAAATCACGGGCCACTCAACGGTTAGAATGCTCTAATGCGCATAGTCAGATTTACTCCTGGACCGGATGCAGGTTTAGGTCCAGATCCACTTTTTGGTGTGCTCGAAGAGGATGGTTTTATTAGCGTTATTAGTGGAGATCCCATCTACGCTGGCATACAAAAGACCGCCGCGCGGATCGAACTCAATAAAGTCAGATTGTTGGCACCGATTATTCCGCGTTCCAAAGTTGTCTGCATCGGTAAAAACTATGCAGATCATGCAGCGGAAATGGGTGGCAAAGTTCCCGCAGAGCCTTTAATCTTTCTAAAGCCAAATACTTCTGTTATTGGCCCTCTAGACACAATCGTTTGGCCTGAGATGTCCGAACAGGTCGACCATGAAGTTGAGCTTGCAATAGTCATAGGACGTATCTGTAAAGATGTTCCTAAGGAGCGCGTTAGCGATGTGATTTTTGGTTACACAATTGCTAATGATGTAACAGCGCGAGATTTACAGAAAAAAGACGGCCAATGGGCGAGAGCGAAAAGCTTTGATACTTTCTGTCCAATTGGACCGTGGATAGAGACAGAGTTCATCCCCGGAACTCAAAAACTTACCGCATCAGTAGATGGACAGATTAAACAATCCGCGCAGTTAAGCGACATGATCTTTGATGTTCCAACTATTGTTAATTTTGTAACGCGCGTAATGACTCTTTTGCCAGGAGATATCATTTTGACGGGAACTCCAGCAGGTATTGGCCCCATGGTAATTGGCGGTAAAGTTAGCGTTGCAATCGAAGGACTTGGCGAGTTAACTAATAAGGTGGCGGCGCAGTAGATGAGTACTAAACCTGTAAAGGTACGGTTTGCACCATCGCCAACTGGCGATCTCCATGTTGGCAATATTCGTACTGCACTTTTTGATTGGGCTTATGCACGCCACACGGGAGGCATTTTTCTTTTCCGTATCGAAGATACAGATACCGTACGGGTGACAGATGAATACATTCAAGCCGCAATTGAAACTTTAAAGTGGTTGGGTCTTGATTGGGATGAAGGTCCTGAAGTAGGTGGAGACCACGGTCCGTATTTGCAATCACAACGTTTAGATATTTACGCCGAATATGCTCAAAAGTTTTTGGATCAAAAGGATGCCTATCACTGTTATTGCTCGCCAGATGAGTTAGAGGCTGTTCGCGAAGCACAGCGAAAGGCAAATGTTGCACCAGGGTATAACGGTCATTGTCGAGATTTAACGCAAGAGCAAATAGATGCGTACAAGGCCGAAGGTCGCGCAGCCGTTGTCCGTATGAGAATGCCTGATGGATCAACAACATTTACAGATTTGATTCGAGGCGAAGTTTCATTTGATCATAACTTTGTTCCAGATTTTGTGATGGTACGTGCAGATGGTTCACCGTTGTATACCTTGGCAGTTGCAGTAGATGACATTTTAATGAAAGTAACGCATGTGCTTCGCGGTGAGGATTTACTTTCTTCAACACCTCGTCAGATTCGTGTTTATCAAGCAATGGGAGTAGCGCCGCAAGACTATCCCGTTTTTGCTCACCTTCCTTTTGTGATGGGAACAGATAATGCCAAGTTATCCAAGCGAAATGGTGAGGCATCTATTGCTTGGTATCGAGATATGGGCTTTTTGCCAGAGGCGATTTGCAACTATCTAGCACTTTTGGGTTGGTCACCGGGGGATGATGTTGAAAACATCACGATGAAAGAGTTAACAGAGATGTTTACAGTTGAAAAGGTGCATTCATCGCCTGCTCGTTTTGATATGAAAAAACTAGAGGCAATTAATGGTGACAAGATTAGAGCTCTAACAATTGATGAGTTTTTAAAGTGGTCTCTTCCCTTTTTAACAAAAGCCAACGTCATCCAGGGTAGTAGTCAGGAAATTGAGCTAGTTAAGAAGGCGCTTCCACTTATCCAGGAGCGCATTATCGTGCTCAGCGAAGTACCAAAGATGCTCAAGTTCTTATTTGTTTCCAACTTTGAAGTTGATGCCGAAAGCGTCTCAAAGATTACGGATTCAGGATCTAAAGAGATTCTTAAACGCTCTGTTAAAGAGTTAGATGGTGTTTCGCAATGGACTCACGAAAACATAGAAGCCGCACTGAGAACTTCACTCATAGATGAATTAGGGCTAAAGCCTCGTATTGCATTTACGGCATTGCGCATTGCCACTACAGGCAGCACGATTTCACCACCGTTATTTGAATCAATGGAGTTGCTGGGTAAAGAGGCATGTCTTTCACGTATTAACACGGCTCTGACCCTATAAATCCGCTGGTATTCTTAGGCCTTGCTATACAAGGTGTAACAACCTTGGGGTATGGGGTAATTGGCAGCCCTGCTGATTCTGGTTCAGTAAGTCTAGGTTCGAGTCCTGGTACCCCAGCGCAGTACCTGTTTCACAACTTAATATCAGTTACGCGACTCAGTTTCAGTTACGTAATGTTT
>WLED01000034.1 GCA_009704445.1 Actinomycetota bacterium | reverse complement strand
GTTCAAGTCCACCTGGGCCCACCCGTTCTAATACGGGGACCTAGCTCAATTGGTAGAGCGCTGCCTTTGCAAGGCAGAGGTTAGGGGTTCGATTCCCCTGGTCTCCACATGACAGATTTAAAAAATGTAAAGACAGCAACCCTTCACACTTCACTTGGTGACATCGTTATTGAGTTGTTCCCAAATCACGCACCTAAAACTGTTGCAAACTTTGTTGAGTTAGCAACCGGTGCAAAAGAGTGGACTGATCCACGAGATGGCAAGAAGACGACTGCAAAACTTTACGACGGAACAATTTTTCACCGAGTCATCGATGGCTTCATGATCCAAGGTGGAGATCCATTAGGTCGCGGAACAGGCGGACCTGGCTACCGATTTGAAGATGAGTTTCACGGTGAATTAGTTTTTGATCGCCCATATATTCTTGCAATGGCTAATAGTGGTCCAGCAACAAACGGTTCACAGTTTTTTATAACTGTGGCCCCAACTACTTGGTTAAATCGCAAACACAGTATTTTTGGCGAGGTTAAAGACTCTGCTAGCCAAGCAGTCGTCGATGCAATCGCTACAGCAAAGACAGGCGCTCAAGACAAGCCAGTTCAAGACATCACAATTAATAGTGTTTCCATCGCTTAAGCGCTCTGCCACATATTCAATAATCGCAGTAATTTGCGGTGCCTATCTTGTTCAGCTTTTAGTTCCATCAATTCAACAACAACTTTTTCTTCCAAACATTGATTATTTAAGTGCGACAAATCAGTGGTATCGATTGTTGACAGTAGCTTTAACCCACGGCGGACTACTGCACTTAGGTTTTAATATGTATTCGTTAATGGTTCTTGGAAATCCCATAGAAGAAGCCTTTGGAAAAAATAAGTTTCTGATTATTTTCTTTGCATCACTTCTTACAGGCTCGTTGGCTTCTTCTTACTTCGCTTCCATTTACAGCGCTTCAGTAGGAGCATCAGGTGCGGTCTTTGGTCTCTTTGGTGCGATGGTTGTTGTTGGAAAGCGAATTGGCGCCGACATTAGATCCATTGTTGTGATTATTGGTCTCAATTTTGTTTTTGGATTTGCATTAGGAGGAGTTGATTGGCGGGCTCACTTAGGCGGCCTTATTGGCGGCTACATTACTTCGCAGTTAGTTTTAAATAAGAGATAACTTATCCACAGGGTTTACCCACAATGTGGATCGAATTACAACTGTGTAATTAGCCGGAAATTAGCGCCAGCGAGTGGCTAGTGAAAAGCCGACGCCGATAAAGGCAAACCCAAAGATCATGTTCCATGCACCAACGCCAGGAACTGGATAGCGGGTTTCAGTGACATAGAAAGTTACGATCCACGCTAATCCAACTAAGAAAAACCCAACCATTGTTGGAGCCAACCACTTTGGACTCTCAAGTGGCCCTGCAGGAGCATGGACAGCTACATCCTGATTATGGGCCCGACGCTCTTCAACTTTTTTGCGAAGTTTTGATTTTGGCATACACGAAAGATACACCATGCGCGAGAATGCTCCTATGGCCACCGCTCAAGAAAACATCCCCGCCGTAACAAAGATCCTGGTCATTGATAACTACGACTCTTTTGTATTTAACTTAGTTCAATATTTACAACAACTCGGGGCCGAGTGCACTGTCGTCCGAAACGATGCCATCTCTGTCGAAGAAGCATCCGCATATGACGGAGTTTTGATCTCACCGGGTCCAGGAACACCAGAACGCGCAGGAATTTCAGTAGAAATGATTAAGTATTGCGCCGAAAAATCTATTCCTTTATTTGGAGTTTGTCTTGGGCATCAAGCCATCGGTGTTGCATTTGGTGCAACAGTTTCTTGCGCTCCCGAGTTGTTGCATGGAAAAACTTCACTTGTTTTCCACAAACAGCAAGGTGTTTTGGATGATCTTCCTTCACCATTTACTGCAACGCGTTATCACTCTTTATGTGTTGAAAAAGAATCAGTTCCTGAAGTTTTGGAAATTACGAGTGCAACTGAATCTGGTGTAATCATGTCGATGCAACACAAAACACTTCCAATACAAGGAGTTCAGTTCCATCCAGAATCGGTTCTAACAGAGCACGGACATTTAATGCTTGCTAACTGGTTAGAGTTGTGCGGCGACAAAAATGCACAAGCAAAAGCAGTGGGGCTATCGCCAGTTATTGGTTCTAGCAACTAATCTCTCAAAACAACTTCTTTGTTGTTGCTTTGATCCAATCTGATTCTCTTTAGCGAGGAGCTGTATTAATTGTTATTGTTACCGACTTACCAATAGTCTGAGTAACTCCAGCATCTGGGGCTTGGCGAATAACAAAACCTATCGGCTGGTTAGCATCGTAGCCTTCAACTTCTTTTACTAAGAAACCAGCTTGAACCAACAAAGTTTTTGCTTGCAACGCATCAATCCCAATTAATGATGGAACAGTGACTTGACCGCTTGCAATTTGTAAAACAACTCCAGTACCAGCGGTGATTGTTGATCCAGGCTCTGGAGTAACTTTTAAGACAGTTCCTTGTTGCTCATCTGATGGAACTGCCTCAGTAGCGCTGACTAATAAACCAACAGAGGATAAAGCGGTCCGTGCGTCAATGAGTGACATTCCCACTAGATCAATTGGAACTATCGAATCACCAGGTCCATTTGAAATGGTTAAAACAACGCCAGAGCCTTTTTGTGCGCGAGTCGTTGCCAATGGAAACTGGCTTGCAACTCTATCTTTTGGAATTCGTGCATCTGGCGCGCGAGTAATTGTTAACACATAGTCTTTTAACAACACTTCAGCTTCTTGTTGAGACAAACCGACAACGTTTGGAAGTTGAGGCAGACCAGAAGGATCTGTCGAGGGGCGAATTAACAAAAATCCGGCAGAAAGAACCGCCAAACCTGCCATGGCGCTTACCGCACGAATCAATAACTTTCGTCGAGAGATTGATGGCTTTGCTATTTTTGTTGTAACGGCTGATCCTGTTTTTATTTTGTAAAGGTCATCAAGCATTAAGCCTGCTGATTGGTAACGCTCATCTGGATTTTTAGCTAAGGCAACTGCCAACAATGTGTCTATACCGGCAGGTAAATCAGGCACAATTTTACTTGGCGCAGTTAAAACTCCAGAGACATGTTGATATGCAATAGCAACAGGAGTCTCACCCGTAAATGGTGGTTGGCCCGTTAATACTTCATATAGCAAACATCCAGTTGAATAAATATCACTTCGTAAATCTGCAACTTCTCCCAATGCTTGTTCTGGAGATAGATATTGCGCGGTACCAACAACGTTCCATGTACTAGTTAATGTGGCACCAAGATCGGCAAGAGCTCTTGCAATACCAAAATCCATGACCTTTACATCACCATGATCTGTAATCATGATGTTTGCTGGCTTAATATCACGATGAACAATTCCGCTTTGGTGAGAGTATTCAAGAGCAGCCAAAATTCCTTCACCAATTTCAATGGCGCGCTTTAATGGAACACGCTCTCCCTTATGAATTAGTTCGCGCAAAGTATGGCCGGTAATTAACTCCATAACTATGTATGGTGCAGGTTCTTCACCAGAGTCATAAACAGCAACTATTCCTGGATGGTTTAATTTTGCAGCAGCAAAAGCTTCTTTTCTAAATCGGCCCACAAATGCCGGATCACGAGCTAGATCACTTCGCAAAACTTTTACAGCAACTTTTCGAGAAAGACGAACATCATCGGCGATATAGACATCAGCCATTCCGCCCGTTCCGATCATTTCACCAATCTTGTATCGATCACCAATTAATTTATTTATCACTGGCAGCCCCAAAGAATTCGGTTTTTTCATCGGCCACATCAACAATATCTGCGATAACAACACTCACATTATCCGGTGCACCATTTTGCAGTGTTGCATCGACTAAAAACTTAACAGCCTCTTTTTTATCAGATTTATTTAAACCGACCTTGATTTCTTTTTCTGATAGGACTCCAGATAGACCGTCGGAACAGAGAAGGTATCGATCGCCTTTTTTAACTTCATAAATTTGTAATACAGGCGTAGTTGTCCCGTCTCCACGCAATGCTTGGGTGAGCATAGATCTTTGAGGATGATCGATAGCTTCCTTGGCAGTTATTGCTCCTTGATCTAACAACTCTTGTACGACACTGTGATCGACGCTTAGCTGCTCAATTGTGTTGGAACGCAATCGGTAACAACGAGAGTCACCAATATGGAGTAACGCGATTTGTTCATCTCTAATAAGCATCGCAGTTAGCGTTGTGCCCATTCCGCGCTTGTCAATATCTTCTTCAGTAATCGCTGCAATTTCAGAATCAATACTGTGCAGTGAGTGCATCAGTAAATCTTCTACCGAGTCTTCGTCAATCTCTTGAGCCGTCAGTGTAGGAACCAAAGAATGCAATACCTTTACAGCAATCTTTGAGGCAACTTCTCCTGCAGCATGGCCACCCATTCCGTCGGCCACTGCAATTAATTGCGGCGAGATGTATGCAGAATCTTCGTTGCCCTGTCGGACTAAACCAAGAGCCGAGCGCGCAGAGGATTGAAAATATTTGGCGCTCATAGAACATAAGCCTAACGGTGTAACCTTCAAAGGTGAAGATTTACGCGCACCGAGGATCTTCCCTTAAATTTCCTGAGATGAGTTTGTCGGCCTATAAGGCAGCTATCGAAGAAGGCGCCGATGGCTTTGAATGTGATGTTCGATTGACTAAAGATAATCAACTTGTTTTGTGGCATGATCCAGACTTACAACGTCTTGCAGGAAGTAAAGCCAGAATTGCAGATTCAACTTTTAAAAAGATTAAGAAACAGCACCCCGGAGCGATAACGTTAGAAGAGCTACTCATTCTCGCCAGAGATTCAAAGAAAGAGTTAGCTATAGAGACCAAACATCCCGTGCCTTCTGCAAATGCTGTTGAAAAAGAAGTCATGAAGTTGCTCGCACAAGAAAAACCATCAGCGCAGATTTACATTATGTCGTTTTCTTGGTTAGCGATCGAAAAGATACGAATGATCAATCCTGAACAAAATACAGTCGCTTTGCTCCATGACAACTATTCAAAACTAATGCGTAGATTTACTTCAGCGTCAGCCATTGGCCCCAGCATCTCCTCTTTTAGGAGTTTTGCGAATAATGCAACATTGAAGATGGATCCTAGGCAGTTGTTTGTTTGGACCGTTGATGATGCTAAAGATGTGCGATTTTGCGCTGACAACGGCGTTGATGTTGTGATCACAAATAATCCGTCAAATGCAAGGTCCGTACTCGGGTATCATTAGCAAGTGAGTACATACGCCTATCTCGGCCCTAAAGGGACATTTACTGAGGCGGCTCTAAAAAAGATCACTTCCTCAAACGATTCACTTATTCCATATGCCAATGTCACATCAGCCTTAGATGCAGTTCGACTTGGTAAAGCTCACTTTGCTCTTGTGCCTATTGAGAATTCAATTGAAGGTGTAGTTGCTCGCACTCTTGACGAATTAGCAACAGGTGAGCCATTAGTAATCGTTGGTGAAGTTACATTGCCAGTTTCATTTGCGTTAATGATTAAGCAAGACACAACCGATATTCGCCGAATCGCAACACACCCTCATGCAGAAGCACAATGCCGAATGTGGGTTGCAAACAATTATCCAGATGCAGAGTTGATTTCAACATCATCAACAGCAGCAGCGGCAGAGGCAATTTCCCGTGGTGAATTTGATGCAGCAATTGCAGCACCAGTTGCTGCTGCACACTATGGACTACGAGTTATTGCAGACAATATTGCTGATAACCCAGGAGCCATTACCCGATTCATTGTGGTTTCAAAACCCGGAACAGTTCCAAAAAATACCGGCTGGGATAGAACGTCAATTGCAGCCTTTATCGGCATGGATCATGCGGGTGCATTGCTAGATATATTGACTGAGTTTGCAAAGCGGGATATCAACCTAACTTTTATCCAGTCACGTCCAACTGGTTTAGAGCTTGGCCATTACCATTTCATTATTGACGCCGAAGGTCACATAGCCGATGCCCCTGTAAAGGAGGCAATAGAAAGCCTTCGCGCAATCTGTGAAGAGATCCGATTCCTAGGTTCGTATCCGCGAGAAAAGGTTAAGTAAATGATCGACATCAAGTTTTTACGCGAAAACCCAGATGTAGTTCGTGCATCTCAAAAGGCCCGCGGTGAAGATGATGCGATTGTAGAAAAAGCCTTAAAAGCAGATGAAGTTCGTAAATCATCTCTTGATCAATTTGAAACTCTTCGGGCAGAACAAAATCTCCTTTCAAAATCAGTGGCTTCTGCAAAAGGTGAAGAAAAAACAGCGCTACTAGAAAGTGCAAAAGATCTTGCCGCCAAAGTAAAAGAGGCAGATTCTAAGCGCGCACAAGCAGAGATAGATGCAAAAGCTTTAATCATGCAGATTTCAAATGTTTTAGATCCACAAGCACCGATCGGTAACGAAGATGATTTTGTTGTAATTGAAAATGTTGGAAAACCAAGAGTTTTTGACTTTCAACCAAAAGATCACGTAGAGCTGGGTAAGTTGCTTGGTGCAATTGATACTGAGCGAGGGGCCAAAGTAGCTGGGTCTCGTTCATACTATTTAACTGGTGTTGGCGCGATGCTTGAATTTGCTCTAGTTAACTTTGCAATCACCTCAGCCAATAAAGCTGGCTTCACACCTGTGATACCGCCAGTACTTGTGAACTCTGCAGCGATGGAAGGAACAGGATTCTTAGGTCAAGCAGCAGAAAATGTCTATCATCTAGAAAAAGATGATGTCTATTTAGTTGGCACTTCCGAAGTTCCATTAGCTGCAATGCACATGGATGAAGTTCTTCTAGCAGAGAAGTTACCGTTGCGTTATGCCGGATACTCAACATGTTTTCGTAGAGAAGCCGGAACATATGGCAAAGATACTCGCGGCATTATTCGCGTTCACCAGTTTGATAAAGTTGAAATGTTTTCTTTTTGCCATCCTGATCAGGCCAAGGAAGAGCATCAGCGCCTGTTGCAATGGGAGAAAGATTTCCTTAATGCGATGGAGATTCCTTATCGCGTCATAGATGTTGCTTCTGGTGACTTGGGATCAAGTGCCAACCGCAAGTTTGATATCGAAGCTTGGATTCCTACGCAAGATGCGTATAGAGAAGTAACTAGCACTTCAAACTGCACTGAGTTTCAAGCACGTCGTCTGAACATAAGATTTAAAGATGCGGATTCAACTAAAGCTGTTGCAACACTTAATGGAACACTGGTTGCAATTCCACGCATGGTTGTCGCGATCCTTGAGAATCATCAAAATGCAGATGGAACAGTTAATGTTCCGGCAGCTCTGCAACCATTTTTAGGAACAAAACGATTTGAGTTGGTGTGAATAAAAGACCTAAGTTAATTGCAACAGATCTTGATGGAACAATCGTTTCGCACGATGGTGTTATAAGCCAACGAACTATCGATGCATTTACACGCGCCAAGGAATTAGGCATACACGTATTTTTTGTAACCGGTCGCCCACCTCGTTGGATGGGTGAGATCCGCGATGCATTTGGTTTTGGAGCAGCAATTTGTTGCAATGGTGCGATGTTATATGACTTAATCAATGATGTGATTTTAGAAGAGTGGATGATTTCCATCGACGATCAAACAGAGATTGTCCAACGCATGCGAGCAGTAATGCCCGAGATTTCATTTGCCGTTGAATCTAATGACCACTACCAAAGAGAAATTGGATACATTCCAAAATGGGATATTGGTTTAGATAATGTAGGAATCAAAAAGATCGAAGACGGGGTAAGAGTTCCTGCTTTAAAGCTGCTTGCGCGTTGCAGTAATCTTGAATACACATCTGATCAAATGGTTGAGATAGCACATAAGACTTTAGGAGACTTAGCTACAGTCACTCACTCTGCGGCAAATGATTCTTTAATTGAAATCTCTGCGCTCAACGTTTCTAAAGGTGCAACATTAGAAATGATGGCTAAGCGACTTGGGTTGACAGCAGATGACTGTGTAAGTTTTGGCGATAACCCAAATGATTTTTCCATGCTCAAGTGGACCGCACGATCTTATGCAATGAGCGATGGCCACCCGCATGCTCCTTTGTTTGCAAAGAGCGTTGCAGAACCTTGTGAGCAAGATGGTGTTGCAAAGATAATCGAAACCTTGCTCGAACTTCCCGCATAAAAATCTGCACTAGTTATCGTCCCCGCCCCAATAAAGCTTCGATTTTTGACTGGCCACAAAGTCAGGTAATCTCTCCCACGGAGGGCTCGCATAGCGGCCGAGTGCACCGGTCTTGAAAACCGGCATACGAAAGTATCGTGGGTTCAAATCCCACGCCCTCCGCCATTTTTTCTGATTTACTCAAGGGCTACGGCCACGAATTGGCCAATTACTCTCTATGTGGGTTAGTTCATAGCCTGCACGCATAGATACACCTAGCGAAATATTCCCAGCCAGCGCACAATTACCCAAGGTGATTTACAGTCCGAATCCATAGGAAGTATCAGGGGAGTTGCAGATGTCAGGTGTTTTTTCGCCAACGCGCGCCAAGATCGATAAGCGCACGTTGCGCACAGATAAGTGGTGGCTAGAACCACTTTTAACTTTCTCTGTACTTATCTCTTTTGTTATCTATGCAACCTTCCGCGCCTTTGAAAACGACAACTACTTTGTAAAAGACTCACACTTAATCTCACCTTTCTATTCACCATGTTTATCTGAAGCATGTGAGCCGGGTGCAACTATTTTGGGATTCACACCAGTGAGCGCGCAGATTTTTAACTTTGCACTTTCGCCGGCTCTAATTATTTTGATCTTCCCGTTAGGTTTTAGAATGACCTGCTACTACTACCGCAAGGCTTACTACCGTTCATTTTGGTTATCACCTCCTGCTTGCGGAGTTGCAGAGCCACACGAGAAGTACACAGGTGAAACTCGTTTCCCATTAATTTTCCAGAACGCACACCGTTGGTTCTTCTATGCAGGTTTAGTTCTCAACATAATTCTTACGTATGACGCCGTGATCTCATTTAGAAATGCCGAGGGAGATTGGGGCCACATGAGTGTTGGCTCAATCGTTCTAACGCTGAGTGCAACAATGTTGTGGCTGTATTCACTTTCATGCCACACATGTCGCCACACAATTGGTGGTCGCCTTAAGCATTTCTCTAAACACCCAGTGCGTTACAAACTTTGGTCAAAGGTTTCAGTTCTTAACGCCAAACATCAACAATTTGCATGGTATTCACTATTTGCCGTTGCATTTGCCGATATCTATGTTCGCCAAGTAGCAACTGGCGCATGGACTAACTTCTACTTCTTCTAAAAGGAAAATCGACTATGACACTAGAACGCCATAAATACGATGTCCTTGTAATCGGTGCCGGTGGTGCAGGTTTACGGGCAGCAGTAGAAGCACGCGAAGCTGGATTGCGAGTAGCAATCATTTGTAAGTCATTATTTGGTAAAGCCCACACTGTTATGGCCGAAGGTGGAGCTGCAGCTTCCATGGGTAACGTCAACGATAAAGACAGTTGGAAGGTTCACTTTCGCGACACCATGCGTGGAGGTAAATTCCTTAGTCATTTCCGCATGGCAGAACTACATGCAAAAGAAGCACCAGATCGTATTTGGGAGTTAGAGACTTGGGGTGCGCTATTTGACCGCACTAAAGAAGGAAAGATTTCTCAGCGCAACTTTGGTGGTCACGAATATCCACGCCTTGCACACGTGGGGGACCGCACCGGTCTAGAACTAATCCGAACAATGCAACAAAAAATTGTTGCATTGCAACAAAAAGATGGCCGCGATACCGGAGATATGGAAAGCGGAATCAAAGTTTTTGCAGAGTTGACGATCACGGACATTTTGAAAGAGAACGGGAAAATCTCTGGAGCATATGGTTACTGGCGCGAAAGCGGCGAAGAGGTTTTGTTTGAAGCACCTGCTGTAGTAATTGCTACAGGTGGTGTTGGAAAAGCTTTCAAAATCACTTCCAATAGCTGGGAAGGTACCGGCGACGGTCACGCACTAGCTCTAAAGGCTGGCGCGAACTTGGTTGACATGGAGTTCTTGCAATTCCACCCAACTGGAATGGTTTGGCCTCCATCAGTTAGAGGAATTTTGGTAACTGAGTCTGTCCGTGGTGAAGGTGGAGTTCTCACAAATAATCTAGGTGAGCGTTTCATGTTCAAATACATTCCAGATGTTTTCAAAGATAAGTATGCAGATAATGAAGCAGAAGCCGATCGTTGGTATGAAGATCAAGACAACAACCGTCGCCCACCAGAACTGCTCCCACGCGACGAAGTTGCCCGCGCAATTAATGCTGAAGTAAAAGCTGGCCGCGGCACTGAGCATGGTGGTGTTTTCTTGGATGTATCTAAGAGAATTCCTGCCGATGTCATTAAAAAGCGTCTTCCTTCTATGTGGCACCAGTTCTATGAATTAGCTGGTGTTGACATCACCAAAGAGGCAATGGAAGTTGGCCCAACATGCCACTATGTAATGGGTGGTGTTGAAGTTGATCCAGATACAGCTGCAGCAGTTGGTGTTCCTGGATTATTTGCAGCCGGTGAAGTTGCTGGTGGAATGCATGGATCAAATCGTCTTGGTGGTAACTCATTAACAGATCTCTTGGTCTTTGGTCGCCGTGCAGGAATGGGTGCGATTGAATATCTAAAGAACAACGGAGCAAACCCAGTTAGCGAAGCAGCGATTGCAAAAGCTAAGGCAAAGATTCAAGCACCGTTTGACCGTCAAGGTGGCGAGAACAGCTATTCACTACATGCTGAGCTTCAAGAGATTACTCACAACCTTGTTGGAATCATCAGAACAGGGTCTGAACTTAAAGAGGCAATTGAAAAGATCGCTGAGATTAGAAAGCGCAGTGCGAATGTTGCGGTTTCAGGAGGTCGAATCTTTAATCCTGGCTTCCACTTAGCATTTGATTTAGACAACATGTTGCTCGTTGCAGAAAGCACAGCAAAGTCTGCAATCACACGTGAAGAATCTCGTGGAGGTCATACCCGTGATGACTTCCCACATATGGAAACAAGATGGCGCCAAGTTAATTTGATTTCATCATTTGATGGAGAAAAAGTAAACATCCGTGAACAGGCGTTGCCAACATATCCAGCAGAACTCTTTGATCTTTTTGATATTCATGAGTTGGAGAAGTACATGAC
>WLED01000033.1 GCA_009704445.1 Actinomycetota bacterium | reverse complement strand
CGCTGCTCGATAACCTGCGCAAAGTGCTTGCGAAGTCAGAGCATCCATTGACTGTGCGCGCGAAATTCTGGGAACTAATTCAAGAGAAAATGCTGTCACGCCGGCCTTTGTTGCTGCTTCTATGGAGTCAGCAGCAGTTACTGGTGAAAGAAATGAGATTGTGATTGCACCCTTTTTTAGAGTAGAAATCTGAGCTGGTGTAAGTGGTTGCACTGATAAGACGACATCTGCATCAGATAAAACATCTGCCTTCTTAACTATTGCACCTTGCTCGGTGAACTGAAGATCACTTGCTTGAGATTCAAGGCCCGCACCGGATTCCACAACTACTTCAAGTCCAAGACGAGTTAACTTATTGATTACGTCGGGAACCAGCGCAACGCGCTTTTCACCTTGCTTAATCTCTTTTGGGACGGCTATGCGCATGCGCCAAATATTAGCGTGTTGAGCCTTCTAAGTCTCCACGAATAAGGTGATACAAAATGGCTTGAATAGTGGTTCGGCGATGAAAAGCCTCGCGCCAGACGACAGATCTAGGTCCATCAATGACAGATGCAGTTACTTCTTCACCGCGATGGGCGGGCAGGCAATGCATAAATATTGAATCTTTTGCGGTCAATTTCATCAACTGTTCATTAACGGAAAATGGGGACAAGGATTGCGTTTTCTCTGCGCGATCAGATTCGGAATCGCCCATTGACATCCATACATCTGTGTAAAGGACAGATGCATCACGCGCAGCAGCTTCAGGATCATTCGATAATTCAACTCTTCCACCATTTTGTGCTGCAATATTTTTTGCAACTTCAACAACAATTGGATCTGGAGCCCATTTACCACCGGGCGTTGCAGCAACAACATGTGCCCCCATGATCGCTCCCATAATTAACCAAGCGTGGGACATATTATTTCCATCACCCAGGTAAACAAATTTACGTCCTGCTATATCGTTTCCGAAGTTTTCACGGATAGTCAACCAATCTGCTAATAACTGAGTTGGATGATCCACGTCGGTGAGAGCATTGATAACCGGAATGGAAGAGTTAGCACCTAGTTCATCAACATCTGATTGTGCAAAAGTTCGAACAATTAAAGCACTTGCATAGCCACTGATTATCTTGGCCGTATCAGAAATAGTTTCTCCGCGACCCAATTGAAGGTCATCGCCTCTAATAAAAATTGGTGTTCCACCAAGATGAACAACTGCGGTCTCAGATGCAAGCCGTGTTCGTGTTGAAGGTTTAGTCATATAGATTGCAACTGTTTTGTTTGCCAATGCAGTGTTTGATCGCAGTGGTTTCTCAGCAAATTCAGCGGCAGTCGACAACAATAATTCAACATCAGCCCGCGATAAGTGCTCTGTACGCAACAAGTCCTTCATTGGTGAATTCTACCCGTAGTTTTGACTCCCCAAAGGTATCCTTATCAGCCTCATGGGAATCTTTAAAAAAATAGGAACAGAGGCAGATACTGATCTCCTGACTCGCCCATCTATGGATTTGGAAGAAGATGACGGCGGGCACGATCGCTTTTCGCATTATGTGAAAAAAGAGAAGATTGTTGAATCAGCTGTAACTGGAAAGGCCGTAAAGGCCTTGTGTGGAAAAAAGTGGATTCCAAGTAGGGATCCAGAGAAATATCCTATTTGTCCAACCTGCAAAGAAATTTTCGCAGGCTTGAAACCAACACCTAAAGAAAAATGAGCAAGACAAGTAAGAAGAACAAGTTAGGTAAGACAACATCCCTACTGGTAGTTCTGTCTTTTTTATTTGGATTGATTGTTCCAAGTTCGGTTCATACAGCAGAAGCCAGTAACAAAGAACCCCGAAAAATAGTTACTGGTTGGATTCCATACTATTCAATTGATCGAGTTTTGCCCCGTGTAAGAAAACTAACTCCATCAATTTCTACGGGAATAAATCAACCGGCAGTCTGTGATTCCTCGCAATACGGCCCAACTGAAAATGCCGCAATTGAGAATTCATACTTATTTAGAAATAAAGACTTAATGAAGGAAGTTCTTCCTTTTTGGTTCTCGCTAAAGAGCCCAACTCTCATTCGAAATGATTACAACATTGGTAACCCCTCATGGCCTATGGCCGACACTGTATGTTTAATGCGTCGGGCTGGAATGCAAATAATTCCTACAATAACTGATGGAACTGGAAAACTTGCTTTGGCTGGATTTATGGCCAATCCAACAACGCGAACTACAGTTGTTAATTCAATCGTTAATCTTGTCAACGTTAATGGATTTGACGGAATTGATTTAAATTTTGAAGGTTTTGCATATGTTGATGGAAGTGCAACTTGGTCTCGAACCGCACCAGCGTGGGTTGCTTTTGTTAAAGAGTTGAGTGCCGCAATACGTGCAAATAAGAAGATACTTTCAGTAACTACACCATATCTCTATGATCCAAGTGAAAGGCAAAAAGGCTACTTTGTATATGCTTGGGCAGATATTGCAAGCAGCATTGATCGATTACGAATAATGACCTATGACTTCAATGTTGCAAAACCAGGTCCGAATGCACCGATTAGTTGGGTTGATAAAACTATTCGATACGCAATCAGCATCATGCCATCATCAAAAGTTTATGTAGGTTTACCAGGTTATGGTCGAGATTGGATTACCGCCGTCCAAGGAAAATGCCCCGTTTCGGCGCCACCTGGACTTAAAGCAGGTGCAAAAGCAGCTACATTTTTAATGGTTAATGCAGAGCGAAAAGCTGCAATTGATAAGGCAATTCCTGTGTTTGATGCAAATGTTAGTGAAGCAACTTACTCCTATACTCAAACTTATAATGGTTCAACTGCAGATGGTGCATCTACGTCTTGCACAGTCAACCGCACTGTTTGGTTTCAAAATTCTCGAAGTTATGCCGAAAGAATGGCAATAGTTGCCAAGTACAGACTTGGTGGAGCCGTGCTTTGGACACTTGGCATGGAAGATCAATTAGCCACAACTGAGATGAGAAATGCTGCTTTTGCAATGGCGCCAGATGTCGTAGTTTCATCTATGAGTTTAACTGGAGTCAATCAAGGCTCAATTTCTTACGCTGATCCATTTACAGTCAGCGGTTTGTTTACACTCAAAGATAAGTCACCAATAGTTGGCTTACCTGTTTCCGTAGAGATAAACCGCGCTGGTGTTTGGACGAAGGTTGCAGAGTTCATAACGGATGTAAATGGTGCAATTACTTCTCCAATGACGCTAGCAAACTCTGCGGGCATTCGCTTAACTACTCTTGCAACATGGGAACGTACCGAATCAATTACTCCCGAACAGTTAGTTGCCGTCAAGAGCAAAATAGTCATTGATCGACCAAACTCAGCTTCAAGAGCAATGGCTTTTACAGTGAAAGCACAACTTTTCCCACAAGTTGCAGGAAAATCTGCGGTACTACAGAAGTATGTAAATGGAAAATGGCAGAACGTTGGAACGACTCTCACTTCAGATGCGAGCGGAGTTTTCACATTCACTTCAGTAGAAAACAATCGAGGCATAGTAACTTTGCGTGTACAAGTCGGAACTGAAGTCACTTCCGAAACCTTTGCCATTATAATTCGATAGCTATGGTTAAAGTCAATGAAAAGTTAGAAGAAGAACTTCAGGCGATTTTTAGTGGTGAAGTTCCTTGGATAACGATTGTCTGGGATGACCCAGTTAATTTGATGACCTATGTAACCTATGTTCTGATGGAGCTTTTTGGTTTCAATAAAGAAAAAGCTACCGAAATAATGATGAAGATTCACACCGAAGGTAAAGCCGTTGTCTCAACTGGCAGTCGTGAAGAGATGGAACGAGATGTTGCTCGAGTTCATGAATTCGGTTTATGGGCCACACTTCAGCGTGGAGATCAACAATAATGTCTGATCTCCAAAAGGGTTTTTATCCGCATGGAGACAATACTTTTCTGGCAAATTTTTCTGAATCTGAGCGTGAAGTATTAATCAATCTCTCAGAACAAATCATTGAGCTACTCGCAGAACGCATCGATCACCACAGTAATGATCCTTTAGCTGCAATGGTTGGCATTACATCTCATGACACACCACCTGAAGATGAAGTCTTGTTGCGACTTTTACCAAATGCATATTCAGATCAAGTTGATGCTTCAGAGTTTCGACGATATACCGAATCAACATTGAGGCAAAAAAAACAAGCTCACGCGATGGCAATGAGAACAAGTTTAAAGTCGGCCACTGATGGCATTGTCGAAATTGATCGCAATGGAGCCAATGATTGGCTTGGCGCAATCAATGATATTCGGTTGGCTTTGGGTGTGCGATTAAATGTTGAAGAAAATACGCCAGAAGAATTGCAGTTATTAAAATCCGGTGATCCAATGCATGGTGTGTATGCGGTATATAGCTGGCTCGGATGGCTTCAGGAAAGTTTGCTCGAAGCGGTTATGAATGGACGCCAATAGTTATTGGGTTCAAGGTAGGCTAATCCTGTGAGCGATGCAGCTATTGGAATTTTTGATTCAGGTGTAGGTGGACTCACAGTTGCGCGCGCCATATTAGATCAATTACCAAATGAATCGACTCTTTACATTGGTGATACTGCCCGAGGACCGTATGGTCCACGCCCACTTTCAGAAGTTCGTGAGTTTGCACTTGAGACAATGGATTTCTTAGTAGATCAAGGTGTAAAGGCAATTGTTATTGCATGCAATACAGCATCGGCAGCAATGTTACGTGATGCACGTGAGCGCTATTCGATTCCCGTAATAGAAGTGATTCAACCTGCAGTTCGAAGAGCAGTTTCAGCTACTCGCTCTGGACGCATAGGTGTAATAGGTACACAAGCAACCATTGACTCAAAGGCTTATTTAGATGCCTTTGCTGCTGCTCCACAGCTACAAATCACATCGGCGGCTTGCCCTCTGTTTGTGGAGTTTGTAGAACGTGGTGAAACATCAGGAGATGCGATTACGACCGTTGCTCAAAAATATCTTGAGCCAATTATGAATTCTGATGTAGACACGTTGGTTTTAGGGTGCACTCATTATCCATTGTTAACTGGAGTCATTTCTTACGTGATGGGCGATAGCGTTACTTTGGTTTCAAGCGCGGAAGAAACAGCAAAAGATCTCTATCGCACATTAGTAGAAAACAACGCGCTAAGGCCACAATCTTCTTCGGCCCCTACTCATAGATTCTTAGCAACCGGTGATGCGAAGGCATTTGAAACCTTAGCGCGGCGTTTTCTAGGTCCTGAAGTCACTCAAGTTCAACACCAATCACTCTAGTTAACGCACACACTTAAAGGAGCTTTTCATGTCACGTAATGACGGTCGCGCTGTAAATGACCTAAGAGAAATCAAATTTACTCGTGGTTGGTTAGATCATGCTGAAGGTTCAGTGTTAGTTGAATTTGGGAAAACTCGAGTCCTATGTGTTGCATCATTTTCTCCGGGAGTTCCTCGTTGGCTCAAAGATACTGGAAACGGTTGGGTGACTTCTGAATACTCGATGTTGCCTCGAGCAACACACACACGTTCAGATCGTGAAAGTGTGAAAGGAAAACTTGGTGGTCGTACGCAAGAAATTTCTCGATTAGTTGGTCGATCACTTCGAGCTGTAGTAAATATGAAAGAGCTTGGTGAAAATACAATTGTTATTGATTGTGATGTTTTACAGGCCGATGGAGGAACTCGTACTGCAGCGATTACAGGTGCATATGTGGCACTCGAAGATGCAATTACCTGGGCAAAATCACAAGGCCACATAAAGGAAAACGCAAAGCCGCTTAACGATACGGTTGCTGCAGTAAGTGTTGGGATCATTGATGGAAAGCCGATGCTGGATCTTTGTTATGAAGAGGATGTTCGTGCAGAAACAGATATGAATGTCGTAGTCGCAGGAGATGGACGATTCATTGAAGTTCAAGGCACGGCAGAAGGAGAGCCTTTTGATCGAAATCTTCTCAATCAGTTGCTGGATTTAGCCGTTGATGGCTGTAAAACTCTAACAACAATGCAGAAAGCTGTACTTAAGAATTAATGCCCAAAAAACTAGTTTTAGCTACTCGTAATTCAGGAAAAATAATTGAGTTTCGACGAATACTTGAAGAGTTAGCACCCGGTGAAATTGAACTAATCGGCGTTGATCAATTTCCTAATCTGATTGATGTAGAAGAGACAGGTACTACTTTTGAAGAGAATTCACTCTTAAAAGCGCGATATACAACTCGGGCAACCGGCTTACCCGCGATTGCTGATGATTCAGGGCTTTGTGTTGATGCACTCGATGGAGCCCCTGGAATTTTTTCAGCCCGTTGGGCCGGTAAACATGGAGATGATCAAGCAAATCTGCAGAAAGTTCTTGATCAACTAAAGGATGTCCCTGATGGGAAAAGAGGAGCGTATTTTCTATGTGTCACTTCATTAGTTTTACCTGACGGCCGCGAGCATGTAGCAGAAGGTAGATTTGAGGGTTCAATTCTGCGCGCCGCTATTGGTACAAATGGATTTGGTTATGACCCGATTTTTCAGCCAGAAGGTTTGGCCATCTCAAGTGCACAAATGAGCGCAGAGGATAAGGATTTAGTCAGTCACCGCGGGAAATCACTCCGCGCAATAGCACCTCATGTGATTCATTTGCTATCCACCCTAAGGTAACCTTTACCAATCAGATCCCGTTTTTTAGGTGCAATTTACAACCCAAGGAGTTACCGTGGCCGTTAAGAAGACCGCAAAGAAGTCTGCTAAGAAATCACCAGCAAAAAAGTCTGCAGTTAAAAAATCAGCTGCAAAAAAGAAGGTTGCTAAGAAATCTGTAGCTAAAAAAAGTGCAGTGAAGAAGACGGCAAAAAAAGCAACCAAGAAAGCAACAAAGAAGGCTCCAGCTAAGCGCACAGCAAAGAAATCAGCTGCAAGAAAAAGCGCAAGTCGATATTCAGTTCCACCAGTACCAATCTCGTCAGCCAGAACAGCACCACGCGTAGAGAGTCCAGTTACACCAGTCACTCCAAAGCCTGTTGCAAAGCCAAAGCAATCAACTTCTGCAAATACAGTATGGATTGTTGTAATTGGAATCGTCGCACTCGCTGCAATTGTTTGGGCTAATTCTTCAGGTAGTGACAATGATGCCGCGCCAACTCCTACAGAGTCAGCAATGCCTACAGAGTCAGCAATGCCTACAGAGTCAGCAACACCAGCCCCTACTGAGACAACTGGAGAATCTGTTAGCGCAGTTGAAGCACCATCAAAGTTTGTTGCACTAAAGAGCGCTACAGGACTGAAACTGCGATGGGTTGCTCCAATGGCAGTAGATGGTTTAACAGGATTTAAAGTTGAAACTCGTGCTAACGGAACAGGAGATTGGTCAGCGATTGCAGAAGTCCCAGCTGATCAGTTAACCCAGGATGTTACAAAATCAGGTAATACAGGATGGACACAGTTCCGAGTTTCATCCGTTTACTCTGATGGACAGGTTGCCTCAGCAACAGTCTTCGGAATTCCTGGAGAGTTCAAGTAAACAATTAAATTAAAAATCTCCCACCTAAGGGTGGGAGATTTTTTTTGCCACAAAGTAGTTCAAATACCTACAAAGAATTTTTAAAGGAGTTTTGAAATTGCATCAACATAGGCTCGGACACCTGCTGGAACTAAGTGAACACCATCGGGTGCAAAGTACTCCGGATGATCTGCCGATATGCTCGACCAATCAACTAAGTTGGCAGAATAGAGATCTGCATATTTCTTAATGAGTGCATTGTTATCTTCTAACCATGCCCGTGGGACAGCTGCATTAACAACAATTATTCTTGGCTGATCTGCCAACTCTTGAAAAATTAGAGAGACCTGTTCTTCAGTGAGTTTGTTGTTGTTACCAAGGTTAAAGATCACGGTTGCATCTGACATTTTTTCTTTGTCTCGCCGGATCTCCTCTAAAAGTTCTGATGCCTGACGTCCTACACGTGCATTAATCAAACCAATGTTTTCAACTAAATCGAGTTCTGATCGAATTCCCAAAATGACAGAATCACCAGTAACCCAAAGTCCACCTTCATCAAGTGTCGGAGGTATAAATGGTTGCTCAATCTGTTGTTTAATCTCATCTATTTGCTTATCTCCTATAGCAATAGCTCGCACAGCAACCGTAGAGCTAGACGCTGCGATGAAGATTACGATCAATAAAACTGTAATTTTCTGTCTGATTTGTACTCGCTTAGTTCGATACTTCATTCCTTTAAACCAGTAATCAATCAAACCAGTTCTAACAGGCAGTTCTACTAGGCGCAAAGAGATATCTGCCAATGCAAAAACCAGTAGAATTCTTAGTGCATAAAGCGCCCACGTGGAACCTTCCAAATCATATTCTGGGCGTGTGATCTGAAAAATGACCCAGTGCCATAAGTAGATTGCATATGAGCGCTCACCAATCCAGATAAAGGGTCTACTGCTCAAAATTGGTGCAAAGCGTGAGGCCGGATGAACTATTGAAACAAGAATTGCCACCCCAAAAATACCTGCTAGCGGAAATGCTATTTTGTACAAAGTGGGGTCAGAGGCGTCAATAAAGAGAAATGCAGCGATGATTCCGAGGAAACCAAAAATTCCTATTCCATCTATGAAATCTTGGGCGCGCCTTGAAACAGTCTCTTGTAAGTTTTGGGGTATCCAACTGACTGCAAGTGCGGCACCTAGAAATAAACCAATACTGTGGGTATCAGTTCCAAAATAAACATGGCTAACCTTTGATGCATCAGATCCATCGACCTGAAGTGAGACGATAAGTAGAGTTATACCCGAAGTAATTGCGATCAATAGTGCGGCAAATGGGATTCTTTTCTTGCCAAAGTAACGCAAAACCAATAAAAGAATTAGCGGCCAAACAACATAAAATTGCGCTTCTACACCCAACGACCATGTGTGCTGCAATAGAGCAGGCCTACCAATAGCCTCGAAGTAGTCTGTTTCCCTAAAAATTAACCACCAATTCATGGCACCAAAAATTGCAAAAGGAGTGTCAATTAAGAATCTGCGCATCGTATCCGGAGCCCAAAAACCAACAATAATCGTTGTCACAAAAATCATAAAAAGTAATGGTGGAATCAATCGCCTAAATCGGGCTGCATAAAATGCGCGAAGATCTAAACCACCACTTCGTTGAATTGAATCTAGAAGCAGTCGAGTAATGACATAACCTGAGATGACAAAAAAGAGATCTACACCTAAGAATCCACCAGGGATCCATGAGAAATCTAAGTGGTAGAGAATTACGGCAATAACTGCAACTGCACGTAATCCATCTATCGCAGGGACATGTCGAATTCCCCGAGTGATAGACATAATTTAACTATTGCTAGAAATTAACTCTCAGATTATTTCTTTGTTGTCTTCTTTTTTGAACTCTGACCCGCAGACTTCTTCACAGATTTTTTAGCTGTTTTCTTTGGAGCAGTCAATGCAGACTGTGTTCGTTGACTAGAAACTCTTAAGGGACCTGAGTTAATCAGAGTGTCGTTAGGGTTAAGATTTTCTAAGATACTTTTTTGTAATTCTTCTAATTTTTGAAAGGCGCCATCAAGTCGATTTCTTGATTGTTGAATTGATGACTCAGCTGATTCCAAAGCTTGCTTTTGAATTCGGTACAAACGCTCTGCTTCTGCAATGGCCCCATTTAACCATTGGCGATAGTTTGTAATCTCTCCTGTAGCAGTTGAGATGATTCGCTCACCTTCGCGCTTTGCTGCATAGGTGAGAGCTGTGACTTCGCGCTTACTTTTCTCCAAAAGCTCCTCTGCCTCAGTTTCAGCTTCAGCGACTTTCTCTTCGGCTTCGGCTTCTGCGGCCTGAATGTATTTTCTGCCTCTTGATTCGGCGCTGGTGAGTATTGATCGAGCCTTCAAATCTGCGGCAGCAAGTTCTTCTTTTGTTGCGCGAGTTGTTTCAGAAATCAACCGTGAAGCAGCAGCCTGAGCCTTACTCTCTCGAGCTTGAGCAGACTTGATCATTGACATGGCTGTCTCTGTTGCAAGAATCTCAAACTCTTCTCGCGTTAGTCCCGTGATGTCGCGGCGAGATTTCAAATCTGCAATTTGTGCTTCTAGTTCTCGAATGCGATCTACAGAAGATGTGGAAGGAGCACTTGAATTGTTATCGTCGCCTGTAAAACCAACCCAGCCGAGGAAATTCTTTTTTTCTGCCATCTTTTGACCCCATTACTCAATAATTTAGAGCCCTAGGTTAGGGCACCACCCTAGTTACTGTAAATCGCGACAGAGATTGCTACGTATTGAGAGATCCATGCGGCAAGCACGAAAACGTGAAAAAGTTCATGGAAACCGAAGTATTTAGCTGTGCGCCCAGGGCGCTTGAGCGCGTAGAAAATCGCACCAACTGTGTAAAAGAGTCCTCCAATAAGAATAGGAAGTAACACCCATAAACCACCCTCTCGATAGAGCGCGGGAGTGTAGGCAACTGCGACCCAACCCAAAAGCAAATAGTTACCTACGTAAAGCCATCGAGGTGCATTGATCCAAAAAACTCGAAGCCCGACACCAAATAATGCACCCAACCAAACAATGAGAAGAAGAATATTTCTTTCGCGACCTTCTAGCAGGGCAACGGCAAAAGGTGTGTAGGTACCGGCGATGAGCAAGTTGATGTTTGCGTGATCCCAACGGCGCCACATCATTTTCTTTGTGGGAACCCATGGAACGCGGTGGTACACGGCAGAAACACTAAAGAGCATGATGGCGGTGGCTGCATAAATCGAGACGGCAAACTTAAGTGATTCATTGCTCAAGACAAACAAGACAAGCGATGCGATTATTACGATCGGGGTTGCGCCCAAGTGAAACCAACCTCGTAGCTTTGGCACCACCACTTGATTCATCTGCTAACCATACGGGCTGATTAAGTCGCCAGCACGGGCGATCTTCATTTTGTATAGAGATATGGATGATCAATCTGAGGGTGAGTTTGGGGTGGTTCTACTGGTGAGTAACACAATTCACGCTTAAATCAACTCAAGCTTTTTGAAAAATCATCACAAAAGTGAGAATTTAATGAGGTATTTTCCCTCAAACTGATGCATACTTTTATACGTCGTTGATCGAAGGGGCTCCTCGAGGACTCCTTATGGGCAATGGTTTCAGGGGTCGAATGACCCATGAATATGATCCTCATGGAGGAATTAATACATGTTTATTCAACTAGATAGCAACCAGTGGAACCTCGTTTACAACGTGTTCTCACTTGGTTTGATCTCTATGCTTGCAACTACTATTTACACATTAGTTTCACAGCCAAGAGTTCTAGCAAAGT
>WLED01000032.1 GCA_009704445.1 Actinomycetota bacterium | reverse complement strand
ACACGGGGTCGCAAACACCCCCGATACCAAAACAGAAAGGTGAATTCATGCTGGATTCATTCTTTAAAATCAGTGAACGCGGATCGACAATCAGTCGTGAAGTACGTGGCGGAGTCGTCACATTCTTCACGATGGCTTACATAGTTGTACTCAATCCAATCATTCTTGGCGGCGCCACGGATGTAAACGGTGATTTCCTCGGTGGAGAAGGTGGCATGGCAAAGATTGCTGCTGCCACTGCATTAGTAGCGGGCATCATGACATTGCTTATGGGCGTTGTTGCAAATTATCCACTAGCAATAGCTACCGGGTTAGGCCTCAACACATTCGTTGCATATGCAATTGCATCACAGATGACATGGGCCGATGCGATGGGACTAGTTGTACTAGAAGGTCTCATCATTCTCGTTCTAGTTCTTACGGGCTTTAGAACAGCTGTTTTTAAAGCAATCCCTGCTCAACTCAAGGTTGCAATTTCAGTCGGTATTGGACTGTTCATTGCCTTGATTGGCTTCGTTGATGCAGGTTTTGTTCGCAGAACCAACGTTGGTCCTGTGCCTGTAACTCTAGGTGATGGAAAATCACTCATCGGTTGGCCGATCATCGTCTTCATCGTCGGCTTCTTCCTAATGGTAGTTCTCATGGTTAAGAAAGTTAAAGGCGCGCTTCTTATCGGAATCGCGGTCGCAACAATTCTTTCAATCATCATCGAGCGAACATTCAAGGTTGGTACTAACTACATTCCAGGTGCGTTCACCGCAGATGGTAAAGATTTTATTAATCCAAAGGGTTGGGGGCTTAATGTTCCTGCAATCCCTTCAGAGGTTGTTGCGACACCGAATTTCGATCTATTGGGTCAATTCAATCTCTTTGGTTCATTCTCAAAGATTGGCTTTATTGCAGCTGCGTTGCTCGTCTTTACGCTATTGCTAGCTGACTTCTTTGACACTATGGGAACAATGACTGCAATTGGTCATGAAGCTAAGTTGATCGACAAGGATGGAAATGTGCCTAATGCAAGCCGCATTTTGCTCGTTGACTCTGTTGCTGCCGCCGCAGGTGGCGCCGCTGGAGTTTCATCCAATACGTCATACATCGAATCAGCTTCGGGTGTAGGTGAAGGTGCAAGAACCGGTCTAGCCTCCGTGGTTACCGGTGTTCTGTTCCTACTAACAACTGTCCTATCCCCTATCGTCAACATAATTCCTTACGAAGCCGCAACACCAGCTTTGATTATCGTCGGCTTCCTGATGATGTCTCAGATCAAGAACATTGATTGGGATGACATGGGAATTGCTATTCCAGCATTCTTAACCATCATATTGATGCCTTTCACTTACAACATCACTGTTGGAATTGGTGCAGGTTTCATCACTCACGTGGTGATTCGCTTGGTCCAGGGTCGCGGTAAAGAGATTCATGGGCTCTTGTGGCTGATAGCTGGATTGTTCATGGTCTACTTCTTATCCTCACCTATTAATACATGGGTCGGATAACTTTCTAAAACGATAAAGTAAGTAAAGGCCCCTGGTAACAGGGGCCTTTACCTTTCTCAGAAATTGCAAAAAATAAGCGAAGGTTCTGGAACAACATTCCGAAAATTCCCCGTTTAAATCACCAGTGAATAGGTTTGAAAGTATTTCTCTCTAATATTGAATTAATTTTCGAAAATGGTTGAGACCCAAAGAAACCTCTATAGGCCGATAGTGGACTCGGATGAGCAGATTGTATGAGCCACTCCTTTCGGAAAAAATGGGATACCTCTTGAGCGTTCTTTCCCCAGCACACAGCTACAACATCACTTTTACCCAGAACTTCAGCCACGCGATCTGTGACTTTCTCCCATTGCACATCTGTGTGAGACAAAGACTTCCCTATCTCTGTTGTCAATACTCTGTTCAAAAGGAGAACGCCTTGATCTACCCAATCCGAAAGATCTGGGTTTTTCCTTAATGGCTTTCCTAAATCGTCATGCAGTTCTTTAAAAATGTTTCTAAGGGAGGCGGGGATGCGCTCAATATCAGAAGGTGCCGAGAAAGCTAAACCTTGGGCAACTCCTGATGTGGGGTAAGGGTCTTGTCCGAAAATAACTACCTTGATACCTGCTAAAGATCCGCTGAGTGCTCGAAAAATGTTATTGAACTCTGGTGTTACTGAAGCATGATCGAGGGTCATCTCTATTGAATGAATGTGTGTTTCTAAATCCGACAGCGCATCTTGCCAATCTGGGTGTAACTGTTTAAAAAGTTGCCCGGGCAAAATAGCGACCTGACTCGGTAGAAACATTGATGGGTATTTCAAAGATCGCTGAGATGTGCTCAGAAGTAATGACTTGATCTATGGGACCCGAAACTGCAACTTTTCCATCCTTTAGAATCAAAGCATGAGTAGTTCCCGCAGGAATCTCTTCAATATGATGAGTAACGAGCACAGTTGCTGGTGCTAAAGGATCTGATGAAAAACTAGTTAGACGGGCAAGCAAATCCTCCCGTCCCCCAACATCTAATCCTGCAGCAGGCTCGTCAAGTAAAAGTAGTTCAGGGTCAGTCATCAGTGCACGCGCAATTTGCACTCGTTTCTTCTCGCCCTCACTTAACGTTCCATATTGCCTTGAACCTAATTCACGGACTCCAAATGTGGTGAGAAGAGCGATTGCTCGCGACTCATCCCACAGGTCATAGCCTTCATTCCACCGCCCATAAATTGCATAAGCGGCGGTTAATACAACATCTCGGACAATTTCATCAGAAGGAATTTCCTCAGCAATAGTAGAGCTGCAGATTCCTATTCGAGTGCGAAGTTCAAAAAGATCGATCCGTCCAAACTCGCGGTCTAGAACGTTGGCCGTTCCGGTAGTTGGAAATATCTTGGTTGCAAGCATCTGTAGCAGTGTTGATTTACCTGCTCCATTGGGTCCAAGAATGACCCAGCGTTGCCCGTGTGCGATTGAAAAACTCATTGGACCAAGAATCGTGTGATCTCCCCTGACGACAGACACATCGTCAAGTGAAAGAACGTTCTGGTTGCTCATAGATGCAAAACATAGTGCTTTTGCTGGCTAAGTTACTGCAAAAACATGCATGAACGACAGCTCTTTCGCGATAAACTATGCAATCTAATGGAAGATTTGTCAGAAAAGAGCCCTGTTTTTACGGGCCTGATTTTGCTCACCGGCATAGATGCTCCCGGAATCGCTCAGGGTCTGTTCCATTCTCTCTCCGATTTTGCAGTTCAGATTGATGATGTTGAGCAAATTGTTATCAGTGGTCGACTTGTGCTGACTGTGTTGATCACACTTAACCCTGCGCATCAAAGTGCGATTGAGGTTGATTTAGCCCAATATGCCCAGGCATCTGAGACTGATATCGCAACGATTTTTTCTCTGCAATCTTTGGTGAAAGTTGAGAAGAGCCGGGTGGGTGTTCATGTCGTTTCTAAGAAAATGCATCCGAAGATCCTGTCAACTTTAGCTACTGGTATCGTAAGCGTGAATGGAAATATTGAATCGATAACTCGAACTCAGAGTGAGCCAACAGGATTTCTCTTTGTCGTTACGGGTACTACTCAAACACTTCTGACCTCAACCATCTCGAGTTTGGAATTTGAATACGACTTAGAAACACGAGTGTATGAGTTATGAAATATCATGCCAAACTAAGCGTCAATATGATGGATAAAAATGACTAGACAAAAAATGCTTGTTCAGTTCGATGTTGACTCTACTTTTATTGAGCAAGAGGCTATTGATCTTCTTGCTGCGAAGGCCGGGGTCCTAGCCGAGGTCGCCCAGATAACTAATTCAGCCATGAATGGTGAGATCGATTTTGCAGAGAGCCTTAAGAAAAGAGTTGGACTGCTAAAGGGGCTGCCAATACAGGTGCTAGATGAAGTTCGAAATGAAATTGTATTAACCGACGGTGCCGTTGAATTAGTTGATCTGCTTCATGGACTCGGACACAGTGTCTCTCTGGTTTCAGGGGGTTTTGTGCAAATAATTGAACCTATCGTTTCGCAACTGTCCATTAAGTACTTTAGAGCTAATGTTTTAGAAATTAATGATGGAGTGCTTACAGGTGGGATAACTGGAACTATCATTGATCGAGCGGCAAAGGCCGAAGCTCTCAAAGAATTTGCCCGTTTGTCTGATGTACTGCTTGAAAACACTGTAGCAATAGGCGATGGTGCTAATGATTTGGACATGATGGCTATTGCAGGACTGAGTATAGCTTTCAACGCAAAGCCAATTGTTGCAACTGCTGCCGATCTTTCAATTAATGAGAGGTCGCTTCGTCCAGTTAAATCGTTGTTAGGACTTTAGAAACAATCTAGAGTCTGCAAGCATGAATGTCGGTAACTAGAATACCTCTGGCACCCAAAGCCCATAGTTGATCCATCACGTTATTTGTCTCTTCACGCAAAACCATTGCCCTTACTGCTACCCAATCAGGCTTTTGAAGCGCAGAGATTGTTGGTGATTCTAATCCTGGCGTGATCAAACAAGCTTGATCTAAGTGTTGTTTTTGCACATCGTAATCGAGAAGCACGTACCTTCGTGCGGTCACCACACCTTGTAACCTTCTGATCAGAACCTCTAACTCTGGACGAACTTGACTGTTTGTTCGCGAAATTACAACCGCTTCACTGTGCAAAATTGGTTCTCCGAATATCTTTAATCCAGCCTGTCGCAACGTGTTTCCAGTGCTTACGACATCTGCAACTAAATCGGCCACACCTAAGCGAACACTGCTCTCAACTGCACCGTCCAAACGCACAATCTTTGCGCTGATGTTTAGTTCTGATAAGTGTTGTTCGACTAACCCAGGATAGGCAGTAGCAACACGCTTTCCTGAGATATCAGAGATGTTTAAATTTTTGTCCATTGGTCCAGCAAATCGAAACGTGGATTTCCCAAAATCTAAAGGTAGAATCTCAGATGCAAAAGCACCTGAGTCAATCAAAAGATCTCTTCCCGTGATTCCAGCTTCAAGTTCGCCAGAACCAACATAAACTGCAATATCGCGAGGGCGAAGGTAATAAAACTCCACTCCATTATCCGGATCAGAAATGATGAGATCCCTATCATCAGTTCGTTGCCGATATCCGGCCTCTTTTAACGTAGCTATGGCAACTTGCGCTAATGAACCTTTATTTGGCACTGCAACTCGTAGCATTGTAATCTCCTAAAGGAACTTATACACATCGTTTAACGAAAGACCTCGAGCTAACATGAGGACCTGTAGGTGATACAACAATTGACTAATTTCCTCTGCCAATTGATCATCAGATTCGTGTTCGGCGGCAAGCCACACTTCCCCCGCCTCCTCTAGAATCTTTTTGCCTATCTCATGAACTCCTGATGCAACAGCTAAAACTGTTCCAGAATTAGAATCGTTGTTAACCACTTTGTCATTTAATTCAGTCCATAGCATTTCAAAACTCTTCATGATCTAAGTTTACTAGAGCAAGCGCGCGGGACGTTGCCGATTGATTCACTTATGGGAGTGATCGTGAGCGTGTTTTCTGATCTTTTCGACCATAGCTGCCGGGTCCGGATCATTAAAAACTGCGCTTCCAACAACAAAAGTGTCCGCACCGGCATCTAATGCATATTCGATAGTCGACATAGATATGCCTCCATCTACTTGAAGCCAGATTGGCCGATCACCAATGATCTCTCTGGTTCTTCTTACTTTTGTCATCATGTCCTGCATAAATTTTTGCCCACCAAATCCAGGTTCAACCGTCATGATCAAAAACATATCGATTTCATCGACGAACTCTTCGTATAGATCGATATCTGTTCCTGGCTTAATCCCTAGACTCGCGCGAGATCCCGCGCTGCGAATTCCACGCAGAGTTTGCTTTATATTCTTAGTAGCTTCAGCGTGGACAGTTACAGATGCACATCCCAGATTGGCATAATCGATTGCGATTTGATCAACGTTAGCCACCATTAAATGCGCGTCAACCGGAAGAGCAGATTGAGCAATAATTTCGGAAGCAGCTTGAAAGTCAAAAGTGAAATTAGGAACAAAGACGTTATCCATCACATCAAGATGCAGTAGATCTGCCACTTCGCTAATTTTGAGAATTTCTGAATTTAGTTGAGAAAAATCGGCATTCAAAATACTTGGAGTAATTCGTATCTCAGACACCATAAGAGAACTTTAACCTGATCGGCGTCTGAAAAGGGCTAGATACATTGCATCTGTTCCGTGTTTATGTGTCCATAGTGAAAGAGCTCCTGCGCGATTAGCATCCTTTAGCCCTGGAGGAAGATATGGATCAACTGAGATCTGTTCTAATTCTGGATGTGTGCGGAGTAGATCTGCAACTTGAATCGATGTTTCTGCCAAGTGCGGAGAGCACGTTGCATAACCCAAAACTCCCCCTTGGTTAAGCGCAGAAACTCCTGATGATATTAGTTCGCGTTGTAACTGCGTCAGTTCTCTCAGGTCCTGCAAGTTTCGGCGCCATCTAACTTCCGGCCTACGACGCAACGCGCCTAAGCCGGTGCATGGAGCATCAATTAAGATTGCGTCGTATTTAATCTCCCCTTTACCGAAATCGCGTCCGTCACCAACTAAAACTTGTGAACCGTGGACAACTTGGCGTACTAATTCTGCGCGACTGTTAGAAATTTCATTTGCAGTGAAACTGATCGATCGGTCTCGAGCTAGGCTGGAAAGTAATGCAGCTTTGCCGCCTGGTCCCGCACACATATCCAACCAACTAGAGCCCTGAGCAGCCTTACTAAAAATCTCAGCAACTAACTGTGAACCTTCATCTTGAACACCAGCTTTTCTAGATTTAACAAGATCTAAAGCACCCGGATTCCCCTTCCAATGTGCTCCAAAAGATGAAAACTCTGTCGGAAGGGCACCAAGAGAAACTAGATCTTCAATTGTGGAATATCCAGGCCATGAAACTAACGTAGGGGTCGCTGGCTCATTGTTAACTTTTAAGGCTTGCTCTACTTCATCCCAATTTTTTAGCAGATCGAAGTAGGCTGAAATGATCCATTCGGGATGAGAGTAAAGGATCGATAAGCGATTGATTGGATCAGATTCTTGTTGTAAAGGTTCAAACCATTCTTCTTTACTCTTTCGTACCACATTTCTTAAAATTGCATTGACGAAACTGGCCTTGGACTCTCCCAGTCTCTTTCTGGCTACTTCCACCGTTGAAGACACAGCGGCGTGATCCGGAACGCGCATCTCATGAATCTGATGTATTCCTAAGCGAGCAACATCAATAATTCCAGGATCGATTTCAGAAAAAGGCCGATCACTAATTTGTTTCAGAATCCAATCATGTTTGCCTTGCATACGAATCGTGCCATAAACAAGCTCAGTAACTAAAGATCTATCTCTATCATCTAATGAACTCGCACTCAGAGCCTGAGGCACGAGGAGATTTGAATAACCTTCATTCTGATTAACTTCACTCACCAAATCGAAAGCTAGTAGTCGTGATGCTTCTGGTTTCGGAGATCTAAACGACTTGTGACGGGGTTCAACCAAAGCGCGAATCCTCAACTAATCGTGCGCCCCGTGCCCATTCAATTCCTGTCATTTGCCGCTTGCCAGAAGGTCTCACTTCAAGAATTTCAATGCATGAACGATCACCGCATGAGACAAATATCTTTTGATCTTCCAGTGAGATCGAACCAGGTTCCTTCCCTATGCGCGAAGAAATCTCCGCTCGAGAAATCTTAAAAGACTCCTTATTAAACAACGTCCAAGCCCCCGGTTCATAGGTAAACGCCTTTATCTTTTGGAGTACTTTTGTTGCTGGAAGGTCAAAATCAATCTTTGCATCATCCTTAGTGATTTTAGGCGCATTCGTTGAAGTTCCGGATTGCGGTGTCGGTATCACCGAGTGCTCTATAGATGTAAGGGCTCGCTGCACCGCTTTGACCCCCAACACAGCTAATGCATTGAGAAGTTCAAATGATCTCCACGTTGACGGTATGTCGATTTTTTCCTGAGAAAAAATAGGCCCCGTATCCATTCCTCGATCTAACTTAAAAACAGTTACTCCTGTAACAGAATCTCCATTTTCAAGGCAACGTTGAGCTGGAGCAGCTCCGCGATATAAAGGCAATAAAGAAAAATGCAAATTTATAAAACCATTCGTAGGTACATTCAAGATTGATTCAGGAAGGATGACTCCGTAACCAATCGTTACCACCAGATCTAAGCCTTGAACTATCGGAAACATCTCAGAAGGTGATTGGGGTTTGGTAACGGTGAGTCCGTTCTGCTGTGCCCATATTGAGACTGGGCTTTCAGTATTTTTTAGTCCACGACCTGAAGGACGATCCGGTTGCGTAATGACACATACCAATTCATGCTCAGAACCAAGCAGCCACTCTAAAGTGGGAATCGCAACGTCGGGAGTTGCTGCAACAGCTAAACGCACTAAATATTCCGACCAAACATTGAATGAGGCGAGTCTTTGATTTGAATCTCTATCCCTGATTGTGCCGCCTGAGCAAACCAGTCGGATTCACGAATCTCCTTCATCGCTAATTTACGGTTGGATTTAGTCAATTTATCAATGAACAAAATCCCATTGAGGTGGTCATTTTCGTGCTGCAAAGCACGAGCCAAAAACTCAGTACCTTCAATTGTTACTGGGTCCCCGTGCATATTGAAACCCTTCGCAACAACACGCATTGCCCGAGGAGTGTCATAACGAATTTCGGGGAAAGAGAGGCAACCTTCCTCACCATCTTGCATTTCTTCGCTTAGATCTAAAGTCGGGTTGATCAGGTGACCCAACGTTTCATCAACATCCCAGACAAAAACTCGCAAGGGAACCCCAATTTGCGGTGCGGCCAATCCAGCACCTGGTGCGTCCAACATTGTTTCAGTTAGGTCGGCGACAAGAACTCGGAGTTCTTTGTCAAAAGTTGTCACCGCTGATGCTGGCGTAGTGAGCACCGGATCACCAAATAAACGTATCTGCTGGATTGACATGTGCCAATACTACCAACCGATTAGAGCGAATACGGCTCCACGCGGATAGTGACTAACTCTTTCTTCGAAATACTTCTCTTCTTCTGAAACTCTAAAAGAAACGAGTATAGATCCTTCGAGTCAGAGATACTGGCGTGAAGAACCAACTTGGATTGATTTTTCGCAACAGGTGTAGGCCCATAAATCAGCAACGAATCTGGTAATCGTCCTTCGTTGCATGCCCTGCGTAGCCCTGACGAAATCGAAGCGGCTTCACTCTCTGGAACTAACAAAACTGCAGAGGAGACAAAAGGGGGTAAGTTAATTTCTCGACGTTCGCTCAATTCTCGCTTCATAAGAGTTACTACATTCCAGCGAGTAACCGCAGGGACAATAGGATGATCGGAATCTATCACCAGTAGTGCTTTACCATTTTTTGATAAAAGTGATACGGACTCGAAAATAATTTCACGAGCTCTTTCTTGTGATCGCAGATCGGTATGAGAAAAAAACCTCATTGCATCCAGAATAACCACTGCTGCATAACCTCCCTGCACCTTCGGTTGCGCCCCAGGTGTTGACAATATGAGTGACGGTCTATTTTCAACGTTTTCTTTGATTACATCACCGGCTGAGAACACAACCGGATAACCCGGAAAGGCTCGTGAAATCTCCTCAGAGGCTCTCTCGATCCCACGACCTGCAAGATACTGAGTGTTTCTGTTACAAAATTTGCATTTCCATTGATTAAATATTTCGCCACAGTGCGCACACGTTGGAGGAGTTGATTTTGCACCTACATGCAAACGACCACCGCATTCACATCTAGCGATATTTCTGCAATGCGAACATAAAAGAGCATTGCCATATCCCTTTCTTGCAGCGAGAAAGAGAACTGGGCCATCCTTGAGTGCATTTCTGATTTCAGAAAAAATTCGACCTGGAAGCAGGGTCCCCGAATCTGGCGTAAAGGAAATGGTTTTTACTTCAGCTGCGTGTGGCCTAAAAACCACTTTGCCACTATCAATAAGCAAAGCAACCTCTACCGATGGGCTATAGCCCAGGAACACAATGTTTTGCCCTTGTAGTTCGGAGCGGATCATTGCGACAGCCCTACTATTCCAACCAGGTGAACGAATCTCGTAATGATCGGAAGAAGATTCTTTATAAACTAAGATTGTAGAAAGATTGTCAATGGGAGCGAACACAGAACTACGCGTTCCGACAACGATTTTCAATATCTGGTTTTGGCACTCTAAAAAACTTTCGTACCTTTCATCTCTTGGCATCGAGGAAGTAAGTTTCAGTACGGCTACTTCAACACTCTTTAGTGCCTCAATAATCTGCTCTACATCCTTATCATCTGGTGCGATGATCAAAACGCTTCCTTGCTTCAAAGCTTTACTTGCAACTGATGCTACTTGCTCGGCTGATGGGATTAACGGTGCAAATTGAAAGAAACTCATTGATCGATCAGGTTGATCACTCAATCGACCTGACCCTCTTTGAGTATTTCCAACATTGGAAGGCTCACCTTCACCTAAAGAAGGTGTTTGAAAAAACTGACTCTTCTTATCAACTGACGCAACTCTTGGAGGAATTGCAGATCGAATAACATCCCAAGGATTGCAAGCGTAATCCTTAGAAACATGATTAATTAAATCTAATGATTCAACGGTGGCAACAGTGTGTGGTGAAAGGATCTTTGTAACGAACTTCAGATTCCCACCACGATCAGGTTCATCTCCTCGTGCAACAATAATCCCTTCGACTTCTCTGTTGCTAAAAGGGACTTGAACTCTGATGCCTACTTTGGCAGATTCCGTGAATTTTTCAGGAACCATATAGTCGTAGAGACCATCAAGGTGAAATACACCCGTGTCTACTCTTACTTGCACGTAGGACGCTGACCTCGCTTGAACAGGCGAAGGTGCTGATGCAACTTCGGCTTTTAACCGAAAGAGCCTCGATGCTGCCACAAATTACTTTATTGCTTTTTGAAGTGCGGATACACGGTCAGTACGCTCCCATGCAAACTCAGGAAGCTCACGTCCAAAGTGTCCATAAGCACTTGTGAGTGAATAGATTGGGCGAAGTAATTCTAAATCTCGAATTATCGCTGCCGGACGAAGATCAAATGTTGAAAGCACTGCATCTTGAATCTTCGCGACAGGAACTTTCTCCGTTCCAAAAGTCTCAACAAAAACGCCTACCGGTTGCGCCTTACCAATTGCGTAGGCAACCTGTACCTCGCACTTGTTTGCCAACCCAGCAGCAACGACGTTCTTTGCTACCCATCGCATTGCATAAGCTGCTGAACGATCAACCTTTGACGGATCCTTACCGCTAAATGCTCCACCGCCATGGCGGGCCATGCCACCGTAAGTATCAACGATAATTTTTCTACCAGTTAATCCGGCATCTCCCATAGGCCCACCAATAACGAAGCGACCTGTTGGATTGATGAGCGTTCTCAGGTCTTTTTTCGGTAGATCGATTAAATTCAGTATGGGTTCAATAACGAGCTTTATGACATCTGGTGTCAGTGTCTTTACAACATCAACTTCTTCTGAATGTTGACTGGAGATTACAACGGTGTCAATCGCAATAGCTTTGTCGCCGTCATATTCAATGGTCACTTGAGTTTTTCCGTCGGGTCTTAAGTATGAAAGTTCACCAGATTTGCGGACTTTTGTT
>WLED01000031.1 GCA_009704445.1 Actinomycetota bacterium | reverse complement strand
CACGAAGACTCCTCAAGAATTATCGAAGGATTAAAGCTGGGATGAAGGGACGGGGATAATCTCTTCGGGACGTACCCTATTGTTTAAAACGGCGATGTGAGAAATCCAAAACCTGTGAATAAAGGTCAAATTGGTCACCCTTCGCGACCAAATCTGAGCCAGACCAGATAAAGCGCAGCGCCCATGCCAAGCAGAAGGCCAATTGGTAAGAAATAGCCAGTGACCAGCCATTTATCTAGACCCCAGCCGATCCCGCCCCAGAACAATGGTCCAGAGATTAGGTATCCAAGAATTGTCCAAGCGGCGCCCTCATTGATACGACTCATTTTTCTCCTTCTGACTCATTGCCGGAGTTAGAACTGCTTGCACCGGGTAGGGGTAAATGTATGCGCAATTTCGTATAACTCGCAATCTCGCCTCCTAGCCAACTGAGCGTGAGAAGAATTGCGGTCACACCAAAACTAGTGCGATTGATGCTCTCTCTATCTGTATATGTGGTCAGGAGCCAGAGAAAAACTCCTACAAACAAAAGCTTTGTTGTATATGAAAACAGCGCCAAACCCATTGTAGAAATTGGATCCAAATTTCTAGATATGCGAGAAACAAGAATCGTTATCGTAAAGAAAATTACAACTATGAACTGGGCAAGTAGCGCTCCTAGAAAACCAGGCGTGCCGGCAATAAATGCAGATAGACCCATAGCAATTACGCCAGTTAATGCTGTGGGAATTACAGCCCCACGAAGCAATGAGAGCTCCACGTTTTCTTGTGTCATTTAACAGCCACCGGAGTTTTCTTCCCGCTTTTCATCACAAAAATACTTGCACCTAATAAAACAATTACTGTTATCAGCGCTACCCACCATGGAGCAAAAGCTAAAACGGTGACAGGAAATGCAATCGTTGCGGTCCAAAGATACAAAATCAAAGCCGTTTTGTTCGTTGAGTTACCAGCACTAAGTAGGCGGTGATGTAAATGCTCATTATCTGGAGCAAATGGTGATCTACCTGCCTTAACTCTTCGACCCACTGCAAGGAGTAAATCCAAAAATGGAATTGCAAGCACTGCAAATGGAAGAAGTAAAGGTAGAAGTGTTGGCCCTAGCGACTCTGCCGAAATCGCGTTTGGATCTACTTGGCCAGTTAATGTAATTGCAGCAGCAGATAACAAAAGCCCCAAAAACATTGAGCCACTGTCGCCCATAAAGATTTTTGCTGGATTTAAATTATGAGGTAAAAAGCCCAAGCAGATTCCTACAAGGACGGCCGTAGTAAGGGATGGAACACCTGCGCGACTGAAGCCATAATCAACTGCTAGTAGATAAGCAAAGGCAAAAAAAGCTATTCCAGAAATTGCGACAATGCCTGCTGCTAGACCATCCATTCCATCAATAAAGTTCACTGCATTGATAACCACCAAAACTATGAGCACAGTCAGAAGTTGACCAATGCTTGGAGGCAGCGAGATCACTCCATTTATTGGAAGCCACAAAATCTGAATTCCATAGACAAGCAGAATTCCGGCAACAAAAACTTGGCCAGCTAACTTAGTCAGAGCGTCGAGTTGGAAGCGATCATCTGCCATACCAAGCAGAACTATGGCAGTTGAGGCTATAAAAATTCCTAATGCTTCTTGGCCAAATGATTTTCCAACTAATGGAAGGTGATTAACAATTAAAAATGTTAACGCCATTGCAATCCACATTGCTACTCCGCCCCATCGGGCAGTTGGCACGCTATGGATATCTCGATCTCGAACTGATGCCATGGCACCAAGACGAATGGCTAACTTTCTTACAAAAGGAGTTATTAAATAACAGAGCGCAGCTGAAATCAGAAGCGTTATTAAGTACTCGCGCATTAAATTCTTTTAAGCCTGGTAGATAGGAAAGCGAGCAGTCAGTGCATGGACTTCAGATTTGATTACAGAGTGTGTTTTCTCATCATCTGTCTTGATGGCGCGAGAGATTAGGGATGCAATCTGTTTCATCTCTTCAACTCCCATTCCTTGAGTTGTTGTCGCAGGTGAACCAACCCGAATACCACTTGTGATGCCTGGCTTTTCTGGATCATATGGAATTGAATTTTTATTCATGACAATTCCTGCAGCCCCGCAACGTTCATCGGCAACTTTGCCATTGACACCAGTGCTGCGAATATCCATGAGTGCAAGGTGTGTTTGTGTTCCGCCTGAAACTGCGCGCATACCTTCATCTTCAAGAGCTGCTGCTAAAGCTTGTGCGTTCACAATCACATCCTTTGCATACTTTTGATATGCCGGGGTTGCACACTCAGCTAAAGCAACTGCTTTACCGGCAACTGCAGACATGATTGGTCCACCCTGCATTCCTGGAAATACTGCCTTATCAATTGCAGCAGCGTGCTGTTCTTTAGCCAAAATCATTCCACCGCGAGGTCCACGCAAAACTTTGTGTGTAGTAAAAGTGACAACGTCAGCATATGGAACAGGTGAAGGGATCGCTTTACCTGCAACAAGACCAATAAAGTGGGCTGCATCCACCCACATGATTGCGCCAACTTCATCACAGATTTCGCGGACTTTAGCAAAATCAACAAGTGATGGGTAAGCAGTTGCTCCAGAACAGATCATCTTAGGTTTAGTTTTTTTCGCTATCTCACGCAGTTCGTCATAATCGATCAATTCATTATCTTTTCGAACGCCATAGGATTCAACGTTAAACCACTTGCCAGAAAAGTTAACTGGCGAACCATGAGTTAAATGCCCACCATGTGCAAGTGACATTGCTAGAACCGTGTCCCCCGGCTTTGTAAATGCCTGGTAAACAGCGATATTTGCTGAGGCACCTGAGTGAGGTTGAACATTTGCATGTTCTGCGCCGAATAAAGTTTTAGCACGATCAATTGCAAGGTACTCGGCCTTATCTACTTCTTCGCAACCACCGTAATAACGCTTGCCTGGGTAACCTTCGGCATATTTATTAGACAATGTTGAACCTAATGTGGCTAACACCGCGCGGGATGTGAAGTTCTCCGATGCAATCAATTGAAGATTTGTTTGTTGACGCTTGAGTTCAGACAACAAGACAGCGGCGATTTCAGGATCTTGAGATGTTAATAGATTGAAATCGGGGCCGTAGAAGGTTTCAGACATGAACAAACCCTACAACGCTAAGTCCAACCATGCCTGTTGCCACCAGGTTTACCCTAAGTTTGGAACAATCTTTTTGATGTCGGCGCGAGAGATTGCGCCCTCTCGAAGCAAGCGAACACCAGTTTCATCTGCCTCCACAATGGTCGATGGTGCTGATTTTCGTAGCTTTCCATTGTTGAATTTAATTGCTAAATCCGTTTCCATAACAAGCACTTCATCCAAGGTCAAAGGATTAGGTAAACCTTTTCTGGCCGCACTAGCAATTGCAAGTGGACCAGTGTGAGCTGTTAACGCTTTAGCAAATGTTGCTCGTGGAACTCGTACGCTTACGCGATCTAATTTATTTGCATCGCCTAAATCCCAACTTAACCCTTCATAAGGACGCAAGTTTAGAGAAAGCATTCCTGGCCAAAACTTTTTCATCAAAGCTTTTATCTCTGGCGTTATCTCACGAATAATGCCATCTGTAGTTTTTGCAGAACCAACAATTACCTGGGCAGCTGTGAAAATTGAATCCCCGCGAAGAACATGCATTGCTCGAACCGTGTCGGCTCTAAATGCATCACAGGCAAAGGCATAGCTATTTTCCATCGGTATTGCGATGATGTAACCATCAGCAATTGCCTTGGCGGCATTGCTGACATGGCGTCCAAGTTCACCTTTTTTTAAATCAACTTTTTTCGCCATGGCTACCTCCTCACCGCACTCGACCAACGTGGTCGACCCACTAGGTCATCATGGCTGGCTACTTCAGAAAAATCCACATCCAATAGCTTGGCAATTTCTGCCACTTGATCTTCTCCATGTTCAATGACTAAAACACCTTGGGATTTGAGAAGTCTTGCTGCCGCGTTAATAAACAACTGTGGGATTTCTAAACCTGTCGGTCCACCAAATAATGCAACGTGAGGTTCAAATGCTTCAACGTCTCGTGGAAGTTTTTGTCCTTGTCGAATATATGGAGGGTTTGCAATGACGACATCGCATTTTATTCCAGGCAACACATCAACAACATCACCCTCAACAACACGAACGTTTTCTGCAATAACTGACACGTTTTTCTTCAACCAAATGAGAGCTTCTGGACTTTTCTCTACTGCGATGACACGAGATGCTGGTGCCTCAGTTGCGATGGCAAGAGATAAGGCTCCAGAACCTGCGCCAAGATCAACAACGCTGACAGGTTGTGGCAGGTTTTTTATGTGTTGCAAAACAGCTTCAACTAAGAGCTCTGATTCAGGGCGAGGAACGAGAACGCCAGGACCAACCTGGATATCTAGATGCCTAAATGGTGCGGTGCCAGTTAAGTATTGCAAAGGTTCAAAATTGAGTCGGCGATCTAGCAAATCAAAGAATTGTTCTTCAAGTATGTTTTGATCAGAAAATCCAAGCAATGTTGCTTCAAGCACAACTGGATTATGAAGATCCATGCGTGTTAAACCTAAAATGTGAGCAAGTAAATGCTCAGCATCAACCTCGGAGATATTGGATTCACTCAATTGCGCTTTTGCAACTCGCAAGATTGACTTAATCTCCATTGTTAATTGGCGTTTGCTAAGCGCGCAGCCTTATCTGCATCTAACAAGGTTTGAATCATGTCATCTAGATCGCCATTGAGAACTGCGTCAAGGTTATTTGATTTGTAGTTGACTCGGTGATCACTAATTCGATTTTCTGGAAAGTTATATGTGCGAATTCGCTCTGAGCGATCAACGGTACGGACTTGGCTTTTTCGTTCTGCAGACGCAACCGCATCGGCCTTTTCCTGAGCATCTGCCAATAAGCGCGCACGCAGAATTCGAAGTGCTGACTCTTTGTTTTGTAACTGGCTCTTTTCGTTTTGGCATGAAACCACGATTCCAGTTGGTACGTGCGTTAGTCGGACGGCCGAGTCTGTGGTGTTAACAGATTGACCGCCTGGTCCAGATGAGCGATAAACATCTACGCGTACATCTTGCATGTTTAACTCGACATCAATTTCTTCAGCTTCAGGCAAGATCAAAACACCAGCAGCAGATGTGTGAATTCGACCCTGACTTTCAGTCTCAGGAACACGTTGTACACGATGTACTCCGCCTTCAAATTTTAGACGTGCATATGGGGATTCACCCGGTGCAGCTGTTCCCTTTGATTTAACAGCAACAGAGATGTCTTTGTAACCGCCCATTTCACTTTCAGTTGCATCAATTATTTCTACTTTCCAATTACGCTTTTCTGCATATCGCATGTACATACGAAGTAGATCGCCTGCAAACAAGGCAGACTCATCTCCACCGGCTCCAGCTTTAACTTCTAAAATAACATCGCGATCATCGTTCGGATCTCGCGGCAAAAGCAGCTCTTCTAATTTTTCTGCAGCATCATCGCGTGCGGCTTCAAGTGCAGGGATCTCAGATGCAAACTCTGGATCAACGCTGGCTAACTCTGCGCCAGCAACAAGATCTTCTTCGGCAGATTTCCACGCCTTAAAGCCGGCAACAACTGGTCCAAGTTGTGCGTAACGGCGACCAAGTTTGCGCGCATTTGCTTGATCTTCGTGAATAGATGGATCAGCCATCTTTGCTTCAAGTTCGGCGTACTCACGAACCATTTCATGGGCCGATGCAAAACGATCATTACTCATGTGAGTACTCCTTTCTTTCGGCTAGCGATTCTTCCGACTACTGATGTGTGGTTAACAAATAACTGGTGAAATAAAAAAACCGCGACCACAGCTACTAAGGCTGAGATGCGGTTTCTTTAAAAAGCTAGTTTGAGGTTTTTTTACCGAAGCGCTCTTCGAACTTGGCCACACGACCACCGGTATCAAGAATGCGCTGCTTACCTGTGTAGAACGGGTGGCATACAGAACAAACTTCAACATAGATAGAACCTGTTGTAACTGTTGAACGAGTTACGAATTTTTCTCCGCAACCGCAGGTTACTTGAGTCTCTACGTACTCTGGATGGATCTCTGACTTCATAGTTTTTCCCTCATTCGTGTTTGGGTCCTTTTTATCCGAACTAAAGGATCAGACAATCAGGTGAACCAAACGGTTGATAGCAGGTGCTTAGGGTAAGTGATAAGCCTAGTTTTTGTGAAATCTACGCTTACTTTGAATCATCAGGGCCAGAAGTTGTCTTCTGGATCTGCATCAAGAATTCAACGTTGGATTTGGTGCCCTTCATCTTTTCAAGGAGAAGTTCGAGTGCAGCCTGAGGTTCAAGTGCGTGTAGAACTCGACGAAGCTTCCACACAATGTTGAGTTCTTCTGATCCCATAAGAATTTCTTCTTTACGAGTTCCAGATGCAACAACGTTAACGGCTGGGAAAATTCTCTTATCTGCCATACGGCGATCAAGAATCAACTCCATGTTTCCTGTTCCCTTGAACTCTTCGAAGATAACTTCATCCATGCGTGAACCTGTATCGACAAGTGCGGTTGCAAGGATTGTTAATGAGCCACCATCTTCAATGTTTCGAGCCGCACCAAAAAACTTCTTCGGTGGATACAGCGCTGCTGAATCAACACCACCAGAGAGAATTCGGCCTGATGCAGGGGCTGCAATGTTGTAAGCACGACCTAAACGAGTAATTGAGTCGAGAAGAACAACCACATCGTGACCAAGTTCCACAAGACGCTTTGCTCGTTCAATTGCAAGCTCTGCAATTGTTGTGTGGTCATCTGCTGGACGATCAAATGTTGAGGCAATTACTTCGCCCTTAACCGAGCGTTGCATGTCTGTAACTTCTTCAGGGCGCTCATCAACAAGAACAACCATCAGGTGACACTCAGGATTATTGGTAGTGATTGCATTTGCAATTGACTGCAAGACCATTGTCTTTCCTGCTTTTGGTGGAGAAACAATAAGCCCGCGTTGTCCTTTACCAATTGGAGCAATCAGGTCGATTACGCGAGTAGTAAGAACATTTGGTTCGGTTTCAAGTCGTAGGCGCTCCTGTGGGTATAAAGGAGTAAGTTTTCCAAATTCAACACGGTTGCGTGCTTCATCAGGGGTTACACCGTTGACTGTTTCAAGAGTAATGAGTGCATTGAATTTCTCTTTGCGCTCTCCTTCGCGAGGCTGGCGAACTTGTCCTGTAACAACATCGCCTTTGCGCAAACCATTCTTGCGAACTTGCTGCAATGAAACATAAACATCATTCGGACCGGGCAAATATCCACCAGTTCGGATAAATGCGTAGCTCTCGAGAATATCGAGTAAGCCGCCAACTGGAACAAGAACATCATCTTCGCTTAATACTGGTTCGCGTTCTTCTCGTGGCCCGCGATCACGATTGCGATCACGGTTGCGATTGCGACCATGACGGTCATTACGATCGAATCGATCACGGCCTCCACGATCATTATTAGACGATGGAGCAGAATCTTCTTCATCGTCATCAGAATCTTGTGAACTGCCTTTTGGCTTAGAATCTTTTTTGCGATTATTTCGAGCTTCGCGGCGGGCTTCACGTTCAGCCTTGGCATCTTCGCGGTTTTTTGCTTGTAATCCCGCAATCGCATCAACTAATGCGTCCTTTTTCATTTTTGCTGCGCCTTCAACACCTAACTGTGTTGCGACCGTCTTCAACTTAGGAAGGGTCATGGCTGCAAGCTCTGGACTGTTTGAGCGTACTGGTTCTATCTCTGTTGTCATCTGCTTCTTTTCGCTATTGGCTTTGGTTTTTCTGATCTATTCGTCTAAATCTTTCGGTTTTGACCAATTGATATGAACCGATTGGTATGAACCGACTTGATTTCAACCGACTAGTTAAAACTACGTAAGCCGTGGATTTTTTTACTGTGATTATCTGATGTGTTACTGGCTGCTAGATGAGCCGTTCAGATGAGTAAAGATTAGCAGTGTGAAGGCAAAATTCGCAAAACTACCCAGCAATCACTCCTGCGCCTACCCGAGAGATACCCAAAGTACGCATGGAGAAGCGCTCTCCTGCAGCTCTTTCAAGTTCAGCGGCCTCATCATCTGCCCCTGTGCGCAGCACCAAAACTGATGGGCCCGCACCTGAAATAAAGGCTGCAACTCCAGCGCTTCGAAGTTTTGTCATCAGCGCATATGAGTGTGGCATTGCCTCTTGTCGATAACTTTGATGTAAATAATCCTGGGTTGCACCTAACAATAAATCAGGCCGACTTTGCAACGCTTGTACTAAAACTGCAGTATTTGTTGAGTTCTTAACCGCATCGATATGAGGAATGCTCTCTGGCAGCATTTTCCTAGCCTTTGATGTAGAAAGCTCTGTCGCAGGAACAAAAGCCAACGCGCTAATTCTTGGGTCAACTTCTAAATTCAATGACTGTGCAATAACAGAGCCACGTTGATTTTCTTGCCAAGCAATGTTTGCATTACCAAAAATTGCTGCTGAAACGTTGTCAGGGTGGCCTTCCATTTCATTTGCAATATTTAACATCGCCTCAAGTGACATCTTTTCTTGACCACCAAGTACTAATGATCGTGCCAAAAAGAGTCCACCAACAATTGCCGCTGCAGAAGATCCGAGGCCGCGTCCATGTGGAATTACATTGAGCTGACGAAGTGCGATTCCTCGTGGGCGTCCACCAAGAAATTCAAAACCTTTATACATAGCTTTGATGACCAAGTTTTTATCTGTTGTCGGAACACTTTCAGCGCCCTCGCCAGTTACATCAATATCAAAACCCGGTTCATCCATCACTTGTGCGATGTATCGATCGTAAATATTTAGCGCCAATCCAAGGCAATCAAAGCCAGGGCCCAAGTTGGCACTTGATGCAGGAACTTGTACCTGAATTGGTTGAGCCTTAAATGTTGGTTTCATTTTATGCAAGCCCTAACGCTTTAGCAGCAATCTTTGCATTTACTGGAACCACAACTGGTTTCTTTGCAGAATCAAGAGCATAAGGAATGTCCTTTAGTCCATGACCTGTCACAGTAATAACAACAGTTTTTCCTTGAGGTAATTTTCCGGCCTTTTTATATTTTAAAAGTCCAGCAAGACCTGCTGCAGAAGATGGTTCAACAAAAATTCCCTCTTTTGCTGCAATTAAGCGATAGGCAGCAAGAATTTCTCGATCAGTTACGGCATCAATTACTCCACCAGAACTATCTCTCGCCTCAACGGCTTGCTGCCAGGAAGCAGGATTTCCAATTCGAATGGCTGTAGCAATTGTCTCTGGGTTTTTTACTATCTTTCCCTTAACTATTGGTGCAGCCCCGGCTGCTTGAAAGCCATACATCATCGGAAGTTTCTTAGACATATTGTCTTTGTAATACTCTTTATAACCTTTCCAATATGCAGTGATGTTACCTGCATTTCCCACAGGTAATGCATGAATATCTGGGGCGTTGCCCAAAAGATCTACAACTTCAAAGCTGGCTGTTTTTTGCCCTTCAATTCGATATGGATTAACGGAGTTAACAAGAGCGACTGGATAGTTTTCAGAGAGCTCTTTTGCAAGAGTTAAACAGTCATCGAAATTGCCATTAACCTGCAATATTGTTGAATCATGAATAACTGCCTGAGCTAACTTACCCATTGCAATTTTTCCTTTTGGAATCAAAACAGCTGGGCGCATTCCGGCTTTGACTGCATATGCAGCAGCAGATGCTGAAGTGTTTCCAGTTGAAGCGCAGATAACGGCCTTTGCACCATCTTCGGCTGCTTTAGAAATCGCCATTGTCATTCCGCGATCTTTAAAGGAGCCAGTTGGATTTAAGCCTTCGTATTTAATCCAGACATCATTTCCTAGAATTTCTGACAAATTACATGCGTAGATAAGTGGTGTGCCACCTTCTCGTAAAGAGACGATTGGAGTCTTAGAAGTGACTGGAAGTCTGTGTCGATACTCTTCAATCACGCCACGCCATTGATTGGCACCCTGCTTTTTAAATAAACCCATTAGGCAGGTGCTCCTTCTACGCGAATAACACTTTCAACATTTCGAACAATATCTAGTTTGCGCAAACTCTCTACACAGGCATCCAATGCATCTTCTGATGCAGCGTGTGTCACAACAATAAGTTCTGCATCTTCGCCAAGACCTGCTTGTCGAACTGTTTGAATCGATACGTTTTCAGATGAAAAAGTAGATGCAATAGCTGCCAGTACTCCAGATTTATCGGCAACGTGGAGACGGACAAAAAACTGTGACTTCACTGCCCCAATAGGTGCAATATCTAAATCTGCATAATCAGATTCACCGTATCCAACTGTTGAATAAGCAGCATGTCGAGTTACTGCAACTAAATCACCCAAAATTGCTGATGCAGTTGGTGCTCCACCGGCTCCGCGGCCGTAGAACATTAATTGACCCGCAGATTCAGATTCAACATAGACGGCATTGAATGCATTGCGAACTGATGCAAGTGGATGAGACAACGGCAAAATTACAGGGTGAACGCGCACAGATATCTCATCTTTAACTGTTAACTCTGCAATTGCAAGCAACTTAATAACACTATTCATTGATTTGGCTGCAGCGACATCTTCACTAGATATCTTGGAGATACCTTCTGTATAAACTTCATCAATTGTCACAGTGCTATGGAATGCAAGACTTGCCAGAAGGGCAGCCTTTGCTGCGGCATCGTGACCTTCGATATCTGCAGTGGGATCGTTTTCTGCATAACCTAAAGCCTGCGCTTCTTTTAATACATCGTTAAAAGCGCGGCCCTCTTCGTGCATCTTTGTCAAAATATAATTTGTTGTCCCGTTTACGATTCCCATAACTCGAGTGATCTGATCGCCTGCTAAAGATTCGCGCATAGAGCGAATAATTGGAATTGCGCCAGCTACTGCTGCTTCATAGTAGAGATCTACTTTTGCCTCGTCGGCAGCATTGAAAAGTTCATGTCCATGGGTTGCTAGTAATGCCTTATTTGCAGTGATAACAGATTTCTTATTTTTAATCGCTTCTAGGATCAGAGTGCGTGCTGGCTCGATGCCACCCATAACTTCAATCACAATGTTTATCGCAGGATCGCTAACAATTGATTCTAAATCAGTTGTAATCAACGAAGCATCTACTCCAGGGCGGGCACCGGCTTTTCGAACTCCGATTTTGCTCAATACAAGATGCGCGCCCGATCGCTCTGAAAGTTCTTGTTGATCATCTTGAAGCAGGCGAGCGACTTGGCTGCCCACAACACCGCAGCCAAGCATGCCAATAGAGATTGTTTTTACGCCCGAATTCATGGGCCTATTCTTTCACAGATGGGTAGAACGGCGTTAAATGTCTAGGCCGAGTAAGTCAGCCTCTGTTTCTCGACGGACAATTACACGTGCTTTTCCATCTTTTACTGCAATTACAGGCGGTCTTGGAACATGGTTGTAATTACTAGCCAGACTTCGACCATATGCACCCGTTGCAGGAACTGCCAATAGATCTCCGGGTGCAATATCACTTGGTAAATCGATCTCTCGAATAAGAATGTCTCCGGTTTCGCAATGTTTTCCAACTAACCGTGAGGAGATATTTGGAGAAGTGCTCGTTCTGTTGGCTAAAACTGTTGTGTACTTGGCGCCGTAGAGAGATGGACGAATATTGTCACT
>WLED01000030.1 GCA_009704445.1 Actinomycetota bacterium | reverse complement strand
GGCAATGATGCAGAAGTTACGAATCTGCGCCGGATTTGTAGATGCTGGTTGCGGAGCCTTAGCAAGTGAAATTGCAGGCATGAACCTAGCCTCGCTTTATAAAGAGAAGTGAATTAACGTGCGCCGGCTTTGGCAGCTGCCTTAGCCATTGAAGACTTTTTATTTGCAGCAGAGTTCTTATGAAGAACTCCCTTTTGAACTGCAACATCAAGAGATTTAGATGCAGCGCGAAGTTCTGTTGTGATTGCCTTGGAATCACCAGAAGTTAATGCGTCGCGGAACTTGCGAGCAGCCGTCTTAATAGATGAGCTCACAGACTTATTACGAAGGCGTGCCTTCTCGTTTGTCTTGATGCGCTTGATCTGAGACTTGATATTTGCCACTGCGTACTTCTCCGAACGTTAGAGGTGCTCCTGAATGAAGCCTAAGGGTACCCATTTGAGCGCATGGGCTCAAATCGGGCTAGGTTTTAAGCGGTGATAATCCCCGATGAGGATGCGCGGCGACGCTTGCGACCTTTGGGGGCTGCATTGGCGTTGGTGTCGCTATCTGTATTGGCCGAATCACGGGATTGATTTTCTTCATCCTGTGAATCTTTTGAATTGCGTAAATCTGACTCATCGACAGATCGTGAAGATTGCTTTGTCTCAGATTGATTCAAACTCTCGTGATATTCGTGAGCAGTTGCATCTGCTTCATCTGCATCTTCATGACGAGATGATGGCGTATCGAGTTGAGGCATAGGGGCCTTCATCTTTACAGGCTCCATATGAATATGAATTCCACGTCCATTACATGAATCGCATGTCGTTGAGAATGCTTCGATTAATCCTTGACCCACACGTTTACGTGTCATTTGAACAAGACCTAGTGAAGTTACTTCTGCCACTTGGTGCTTGGTGCGATCTCTACCAAGACATTCGACGAGTCGACGAAGAACTGCTTCACGGTTTGATTCCAAAATCATATCGATGAAGTCGATAACAACGATTCCACCTAAGTCGCGAAGGCGAAGTTGGCGAGCAATTTCCTCTGCTGCTTCCAAGTTGTTTTTGGTTACAGTCTCTTCAAGGTTTCCACCCTTACCAATGAATTTACCGGTGTTTACATCGATAACGATCATTGCCTCAGTTCGGTCGATAACTAATGAACCACCAGAAGGTAGGTAGACCTTTCGATCAAAGGCTTTTGCAAGCTGTTCTTCGACTCTAAAGTCTGCAAAGAGATCTCCAGTGCCTGTGTATTTTTCAATCTTTGTAGTCAACTCAGGAGCGATAAATCCTAAATAGTTTGTAACTTCATCCCAAGCAGTTGATCCTTGGACAGTTAGCTTCCGGAAATCTTCATTGAAAATATCTCGAATTACGCGCACTGCAAGATCTGGTTCTTGATACAGGGCGGCAGGTGGATGAAAGTTTGGATTCTGACTCTTGGCGTTGATGTCTTCCCATTGAGCTTTCAATCGAGCAACATCACTCGTTAAATCCTCTTCACTGACCCCTTCGGCAGCAGTTCGCACAATGACGCCAGCCTCTTCAGGAATCAAATTCTTTAAAATTGACTTTAATCGTGAGCGTTCTTCTTCCGGCAAACGCTTTGATATTCCAGACATTCCACCACCTGGAACATAAACAACGTAGCGACCAGGAAGTGAAATCTGGCTCGTTAAACGAGCACCCTTTTGTCCAATCGGATCTTTTGTAACCTGAACTAAAACTGGCTGACCAGTTTTCAAAACTGTTTCAATTTTACGTGGCGCAGATTCAGAAATTCCTGCTGCATCCCAATTTACTTCACCTGCATAGAGAACTGCGTTACGGCCCTTACCGATATCTACGAATGCTGCTTCCATTGAGGGAAGAACGTTTTGAACGCGTCCAAGATAGACGTTACCAACGTATGAAACGTTGCTATTTCTGTTGACATAGTGCTCAACCATGACGCCATCTTCGATTACGGCGATCTGAGTACGATCTGCAATCTGGCGAACTAACATTTCACGATCAACGTTTTCGCGTCGAGCTAAGAAATCACCATCTGTAATAATCGTTGGACGCTTGCGATATGGCTCTCGATATTCACTGCGACCACCACGGTCACCGCGATCGTTGCGATCACGACGATTTCGATTGCGATCATGGCGTTCAGTTCTAGCTGGACGCTCTACACGTTCGCGCTTCTCGCGAACCTTAACAACTGTGATTACGCCATCTTCTTCAACGGTTTCGCCTGCAACAACATCATCACCGGTTGCCCGGCGGCGACGGCGACGGCGATGTGTACCGCCTTCAGATGTTTCATCTTCAGAATTATCATCTGACAAAGCTTCATCAGATTTCTCTAGGTTCGCACCATCTGTTGAACCTGGCTTGCGACGACCACGTCCACCGCGGCGACGTCGCTTGTTGCGATTTCCACGGTCTTCACTGTCATCGTGAGCGGCTACAGCTTTATTTGTGACGCTCTCTTTCTTAGAAGATTCGGAATTACTCTCAGCATCATCAGTTTTTTTGCGAGCTTTACTTGCTGCAGCAGGTTTAATCGGTGCCGCTTGAAAAACTGGTACGGGTACTGATTTCTTACGAGTTGTTTTCTTAACTTCTTCAGCATCACCAACGGGTGCAGCAGAAACTTCTTTTGAACTAACTTTTTTAACCGCACGCTTGCGCGGTGTCTTAGGCTCAATAGCCATGTCACCAAATCCTCTATGCGCCAATTGACGCTACTTGTATTCTTAAAAAATCCTTGTGGGTTTTCCGTACCGTTCGCGCTAGGCGTGTGTCGCGAGTGATCGCGCGCCGCGCTGAACTAGTGGATTAAGTATGACAGAACCAGCTCTTTTTACCAATTTACCCGCGCAAACGAGCGTGAACATTCTGCAGTAAGCCAAATCCAATCAAGGTGGCAAACATTGAGGATCCACCATAAGAAATAAAGGGTAGAGGTACCCCGGTCATTGGCATCATTCCTAAGGTCATACCTATATTTTCAAACATTTGAAAAGCAAACCATGCGATTACGCCGGTACACACCAACCGACCAAAAGGATCATTTGTTCTTCGTGCAATTGAAAAAGCACGCATCAATAAAATCAAGTACAAAATCAAAATACTTCCACTACCTACAAAGCCTAACTGCTCCCCTGCTACCGTAAAAATAAAGTCGGTCTGTTGTTCGGGTACAAATCGCCCGCTTGTTTGTGGACCATTAAATAAACCTGTTCCAAGGAGTCCGCCTGAACCCACAGTAATTCTTGCTTGGCGAAGTTGATAGCCAGAGCCTTGCGTATCTGCATTGGGATCTACAAATGTCTGTAATCTCTTAACTTGATACTCACTAACTATTCCAGCCTGGACTGCAATGAATCCCCCGCTTACAGCAAGAAGAAGAAGTCCAACAACCCATTTACTTGATGCTCCAGATACGGCAATCATTGTGACTACTGAAGCGGCAATGATCAGAATTGTTCCCATGTCAGGCTGAAGAACTATCAACAGAACTGGAAGCGCTGCAACGCCAAGTGATTGCAAAACATTTTTATTAGATGGTTTATCACTGTCATGGGAACGCTCTGACAAAATCATCGCCATTCCAATAATAATTCCAACTTTTGCTAACTCTGCTGGTTGGATTTGAAAGCCACCCGGAAGTGCGATCCAAGCTCTTGCACCGTTTTTTTCATAACCTAATCCTGGAATCAATACGATTAATAAACCTAAGACCGCAGCACCCCACAAGATAGGGGTATAGGCGCGGAGTAATCGATAATCAATAACCGTAACTCCATATGCAAGTACGGCGCCGATTAAAATGTTAAAAATATGGCGCTTTAAGTAGTACTGCGGATCTAGTCCACTGCGCGCATACCAATCACGAGTTGCAGCCCAGACTAATAAAGTCCCTAAAAATAAAAGAAGTCCGACAACAATTGAGAGCACGGGGTCAAAGCCATGGAAAAGTGAGCGGCGATTCTTGCTGTATAGGTTTTGACGCGCAGATATCTGACTCATTCGACCTCTCCCTTCTTTTTAATTACAAGGGAAATCTTAGGCAGTTGTGATGGAGGTTGACCTTCTGGAAATAGCGCGGCGTCAGGAACTAGTCGATTGCCGCTCACACCAAATAATGAAGAATAAATTGCCCGGACACCGACACCAGAGGTTGATGCACCAAAACCACCCTGACCAATCATCATGACAACTGCGTAACGAGGATTATTACTTGGTGCATACGATGCAAACCATGACGTGTCATCTTTTGCACTGCCATCAGGATTACGACCAAATACCTCGCCAGTTCCAGTTTTACCGCTGATCTCTACTGGAAAACCAGAGAAAACTCCCGCGGCTGTTCCTCGTACGACTACTTCTCGTAGACCTTTTTGAAGAAACTTAATTGTTGATGGCTTTACATCTAATGTTCCAAGCTTTTTTGGAGTAAAGCTTTCCACCACGGTTCCATCGGTTTTCACAATGGCTTTTCCGATAAGTGCTTGCCAAATAGTTCCACCATTTGCAATTGCCGCATAGGTCTGTGTGAGCTTCAGCGGGGTCATAACAGTGTCGCCTTGACCAATACTAAAGTTAACGGCGTCTCCTGCTCGAACCTTGTCACCATCAACGCAGTTCTCCGCAGCTAATTGAATTAAAAAGGCACTCTGCTGATCCTTCTTAGCTCTTTCTTTGTAGTTGCAATAAAAATCTTTGTTCTGTTCATACCAACTCTTCTTGTATTCGCGATCTGCAATTCGAGAGGCAGACTCTGCAGGAAGATCTATTCCAACGCGATCAGTTAACTTAAATGCCTCTGCAGCCTTAAAAAAGTAATCATTTCGATTTGATTTAGCCTTTAATCCACCGTCTCGAAGCCACTCATCGAAGGCAATTTGATACCAGATCGTGTCACAGGAAACAGCGATAGCAGTGTTGATATTCATTCTTCCCTGATTTTTACTATCAAAGTTTCTAAACGTTCTTGTTCCAACTTCTACTTGAGAAGGACAGTCGTATGTGGCATTGAGGTTGTAGCCAGCCTTATCAGCAGCAACTACAGAAATCACTTTAAAGGTTGAGGCTGGTGCAAACAAGCCCTGAGTTGCGCGATTTAATGCCGGAACAGATTTCTTCTCACTAAACAAATCTTTTGCTTGTTGAACAGTTAAACCTTTTTCCCAGGAATTTGGATCATAAGTTGGATAAGAAGCCATCGCCAGAATTCGACCTGTTTTAACGTCCATCACAACAGCCGCACCAGAATCTGATGTGTAACCATTGGCTCGCCCGCGAAGGACAGCATCTTTTAGCGCCTTTTCAGTTGCAGCCTGTAGTCGAACATCAAGACTTGTAACTAAATGGTCACCATCGATTGATGCTTTGTTCTGACTTTCCCTAGTGATTGATTCCTTGCGATCGACAATTACAGTTCTGATCCCTGGAACACCGCGCAGATAAGAATCATATTGAATCTCTAATCCACTCTTTCCAATGCTCTCACTTCTATAGTATTGCTTTTCATTTGTTGACAGCAAATCATTTTCAGTAAGTGGCCCAACGTAGCCTAATAAATGCGCAGCATTAACATCAAAAAAGCTTGGATAAGAACGAATAGCCACTGGCATTGCTGTTACGCCAGGAAAAAGATCGGCTCTTTCCACAATTTGAATTGCCGTATTTGGATCGGCAGATTTGGTAATTGGAATTGGTTGATAACGAGATCCTTGCCAGCATCCTGCTTTTTGACCTGCAGGAAGTTCACCGCACAAGCGAGTATTTTGATAAATATCGGCGTATTCAAGCTGTAAAAGATTTGCTAAACGTTGCATAAGTGCAACACCTTTGTCACTTAACTCATCTACAACAATTCGATCAATCGTAATGGCGAGACCAACTTTATTTGATGCTAAAGCCACCCCTGAGCCATCCACAATGATTCCGCGAATTGCAGGGGTGATTACATCTCGACTTTGGATGCTTAATGCTGCATCTTGATACTTGGCACCAGATGCCACCTGTAAAAAGAACAAACGTCCAAATAATGCCACCACTAAAGAGACAATAAGAATTTGGACCACCAGGAGAGAAAGGCGTGATTTGCTGTTCATGTCAGTGTTCCAGTTTGAAAAATAGATTTATGTAGCTTTGCAAAAAGTGGGAGAACAATTGGAGTTATGAATAAAGTCCAAACGCTGGTTCCAAGTAGAGTAAAGAAGATCCGACTAAATGATCCAATTGAGACTCCCAAAAGTGGACCCGAAATCAAAAACATTACTTCTAGAAGTAAATTAGCTAAAACGATTGAAAAGACAACCCCAATTGCACCACCAAAGAAATTATCATCTCCATATCCAAGGTATGAGATTCCATAGCTAGCAAGCAACATGATCAGAGTCCATTGCCCGAAAGGACCTGATGAACTTTGTGAGAGATCCATCAGCAACCCAGCTGTAAAACCAATAACTGCTGCTACTTCTCGCTCGCTCATAATTGCCCAACTGAGTGCAAAGATGATCAAAATTGAAAATCCACCACCTGGCAGACGAAACTGCGAAACCAGCGACTCTTGAATAACAAAGATACTCAAGAAAACTACTGCTGAGATGCCGATCAGACGCGTTGACATAAGTGTTAGTTACTAGGTGTTGGTGTGGGAGTTACGAAAACTGTGACAGTAGGAGTTGGAATTGGTTGTGGTTTTTGTGGAACCAGTGCATCACCAGGGTTTGATTTAGGACCACCAACAACAACTGCCAAAACACTTAACTTTGAAAAATCTGTGTAATAGCGAACCGTTGCAGACTGTGCAATTGTTCCTGCAGAGTTATCCACTGTTGTTATGTATCCAACCGGAACACCAGGCACAAAAGGTCGATTTGCGATGCTACCTCGTGACATCAACACATCGCCTTCATTGATATCTGTCGAATTATCTAGCAACTGCAATACTGCAGATCGCTCTCCTCGTCCGGACAAAAATCCAATCTGCTGTGAGTTAACAATGCGCACGCCAATTCTAAAACCAGGATCAATAGCAAGTTGAATTAATGCTGAATTTGGATAAACCTCTTTAACGATTCCAGCTATTCCGTATTCGGATAAGACGGTCATATTTTGGGCTATCCCAGCATTTGATCCACTTCCAATTGTTACAGTTTGAGCAAAAGATTGGTAAGAACCCTGACTAATTACTTTTGCATTTACGATTTTATAGCCGGCAGTTCCGGCTAAATCTAGAATATTTTTTAACTGATCAAGTTGAACATCGGCGTTTGCACGCTCAAGAAGTTCTAACTTAAGTGATGCATTTTCTTTCTCTAGCTTTTCAATTTGAGAACCTGAGCGACCCAGTAAAGATAAATCGGAAAAGAAGTTTTTAATGGGGCTCAGTGCGCTATTTGATATCCGCTGAAATGGTGAAAGTACGTTCTGTGTTCCCTGCTTCAAATTATCAAGAAGTTGGACGCCTCGAAGATCTAACGTCACTAAAAACAAAGAAGTGACGATCAAAATCACCAACAATAATCGTGTGCGACTTTGACCGCCCCTGCTCATTACAACGTGACCTTATCGACGAGGCTCGGAGATTAGAACCTTCTCGAGTGCTTCAAACTCTTCGATACATTTTCCAGAACCTTCTACAACAGCATCTAATGGACGCTCTGCGATGTGAATTGGCATTCCAGTCTCTTTACGAAGGCGCTCATCAAGCCCCTTAAGTAATGCACCACCACCAGTTAGAACTAAACCGCGATCCATAAGATCAGCTGCAAGCTCAGGTGGAGTTTGATCAAGTGTGCTCTTAACAGCATTGATAATTGCATTAACAGGCTCTTCTAACGCCTTGCGAATATCTGCGGCTGAAACGATGACTGTTTTTGGGAGTCCTGTTGCTAAATCGCGACCACGAATCTCTGCATCATTTTCACCTGGAAGTGGATAAGCAGATCCAATAGCCATCTTGATCTCTTCAGCGGTTCGCTCTCCCAATAGTAATGAGAACTCTCGCTTAACCCAGGTAATAATCGACTGATCAAGTTCATCTCCGCCTACGCGAATTGAAAGTGAATTAACGATTCCGCCGAGTGAAATAACAGCAACTTCAGTTGTTCCGCCACCGATATCAACAACCATGTTTCCTGTTGGCTCATGAATTGGTAGTCCAGCACCAATTGCAGCAGCCATTGGCTCTTCAATAATGTAAACCTTACGAGCACCGGCTGCATATCCTGCATCTTTAACGGCGCGCTGTTCTACACCCGTGATACCTGAAGGTACGCAGATAACAATTCGAGGCTTAGCTAAATAGCGACGACGGTGAACTTTTTGAATAAAGTAACGCAACATACGTTCGGTTGTATCAAAGTCTGCAATTACACCATCGCGCAATGGACGAATAGCAACAATGTTGCCAGGAGTACGGCCGATCATCTTTTTTGCTTCAAGACCTACAGCAAGAATTCCGCCAGTATCTTGATTGATTGCAACAACAGATGGCTCATTTAAAACAATGCCACGACCACGAACATAGACAAGAGTGTTCGCTGTTCCAAGATCAACCGCCATATCGCGACCGATAAAGGACATCTTGTTAGATTGTGACATTTTTACTCCTTGTACTTATTCGAACGTGGGAAGTTACTTGCTTGGGAAAAAAATCTGTATCTCTCGTGTGGCAGATTCTACCGAATCTGAGCCATGAACGATGTTTTGGACAACTTTTGTACCTTGATCGCGAGCTAGATCTCCACGAATAGTTCCGGGGGCTGCCACGGTTGGATCTGTGACTCCAGCTAATGATCTAAATCCTTCGATGACTCGATTACCTGAAGCAACAATCGCAACAATTGGTCCAGACATCATGAACTCAACTAATGGTTCATAGAATGGCTTACCGACATGTTCTGCATAGTGCTTTTCAAGAATCGCGCGATCTGCTTGCAACATTCGCAGAGCATCTATTGCATAACCTTTTGCTTCAATACGTGAGATAACTTCACCAACTAAACCTCTGGCAACACCATCTGGCTTAACGAGGATCAGGGTTTTCTCAGAGCTCATGCACCTATTCTATTCAGGTTTTTTGGGACCGGCAGCCAGCAGGGCAGCACGGGCAGCCTCGCCCTTGCGGCCAACAACGATGGCGCTCACCCATAAACCAACAAATACCACCCCGATAATGAAGAAGTACGGTTCAACAAAACCAAAACTGATCATTACGACCTGCATGATCGAACCAATGACAAATCCCCCAGGGCGGCGAACCAAACCGGCTGCAACAAATAGTAGAAATGAAATTACACATCCGTAAATGATTGCTGCTTGAGATTGATCTTTCATAACAATAAGAATTGCAAATCCCATTGTCATGCTCTCAGCAATTAAAACTGATGCTCCCAGAATCTTCACTGTGCAAACTTCTTTCTTAGGTAGGTACGAGCCTGCCCTACTGTAACAACTGAACCTGTGACAATGATTCCAACAGTCTCTTCGCTAAGCGGTCGGTTCGAATCCTTAACAGCCTTATCTAAAGCTTGAGAAAGATCTGAGATTTCAAATACTCGATCGGCTCCAAATATTGATGATGCAATTCTTTCAGCCTCAGAAGAAGACATGGCGCGATCAGAAGAGTTTTGAGTAACAATCACATGGTCGACAATCGACTCAAGCTCTTTGAAAATCCCGGCTGCATCTTTATCACCCAAAATGCCCACAACGGCGATGATCTCATCAAAGTTGAACTCAGCTTTAAGTGTCTCGGCTAAAGCCTTTGCACCGTGAGGATTGTGCGCAGCATCCAAGATGATTGTTGGATCTCTATGCACCACTTCACACCGACCTGGTGAAGCAACTGCTGCAAATCCAGAACGCACAGCATCAATATCAAGTGGTTGATCGCCAAAGAAAGCCTCAACTGCAACGAGAGCGGCGGCAGCATTAGATGCTTGATGGCGACCATGAAGCGGAAGGAAAATCTCCTCGTATGTTTCGTTGACGCCCTGAATCGTTAAGAGTTGTCCCCCAACTGCAACTGCTCGTGAAGTTACAGAAAATTCAATTCCCTCTCGCACAACATCTGCGCCAACTTCTGCAGCTTTTCGAATTAACTCTTTTGCAGCCTCGGGCTCTTGTTGTGCCAGAACAATAAAACCATTTTCTTTTATGATGCCGGCTTTGGTTGAAGCAATCTCGTGCAAGGTGTTACCTAAATACTCCATGTGATCAAAACCAATTGGCATGATTACTGAGACATCTGCTTCTACAACATTTGTGGCATCCCATTGCCCGCCCATACCTACTTCAATGACGCCCACATCTATTGGGTGTTCGGCAAAGGCAACAAATGCCAGAGCTGTAATCGCCTCAAAAAATGAGATGGGGTGCTCGAATTTTTCATCCATAAGATCTAGATACGCAGCAATATCGTTGTAAGAAAATATCAACTCTTTGGCATCGATTGACTGCCCATTGATAGCTATTCGCTCTAAGTAGGTTTCTAGATGTGGACTTGTAAATCTGCCTGTTCGAAGGCCGTGGGCAAAGAGCAGAGCATCAATCATTCGAGAAGTCGTTGTTTTGCCATTTGTTCCACCCACATGAATCGTTGGATAGGTCAGCTGCGGCGAACCCAAAATATCGACTAACGCTGCAATGCGTTCGATAGATGGTGCGATGCGGCTTTCAGGCCAACGAGCAAGTAAGGCTTTTTCGATTGCGTCTATTCGCTCTTGATCATCTGGAGAAAGAATCATGCTTGTGGCAGTCCAGCAAGAGCTGCCGTGATTCTTTCAATATCAGAGGTTGTCTTTTCTAACCGCTCACGAATTTCAACAACAACATTCTCAGGTGCCTTGGCCATAAATCCTTGATTGTTTAGTTTCACTTCTGCAGTCTGCTTATCTTTTGTTGCAGTTGCCAGGTCCTTCTCTAGGCGTTGGCGCTCTGCAACAACATCGATCGATCCAGTTAGATCAAATTCAACTACTACACCGGCTGCCTCGCACTTGGCGCTGGCTGTAATATCGCCAAGTTCCATACGAACAACAAATGCCATTGCAGATGCATATTTTGCGATATGAGCAGGTGCAACAAAACGTCCTGGAATCTTTAACGAGGTTTTAATTCCTTGATCGTTTCTAAAGCGTCTTACCTCTGTGATGATCTCTTGTAGTTGAGTTACTAACGCTTCTGATTCTTTATCAACGTGCGTGCTCTGTGCTTGTGGCCATTGCGCAACAACCAGGCTTTCTTGGCCCGTTAACACCGTCCATAGTTGTTCAGTAATAAATGGCATCACAGGATGCATTAAGCGGAAGAGTTGATCGAGTACATATCCCAACACTCTTTGTGACTGAGCGGCATTACCTGATGCAAAGGCCTCTTTAGAAAGCTCTAAGTACCAGTCGCACAGATCATCCCAAGCAAAGTGATACATGGTTTCGCAAGCTCTGGAGAACTCAAAGCTTTCAAGTTGTTCAGTAACTTGTGAGCAGGTTTGGGACCAGCGACTTAATATCCATTTGTCAATGGCGTTCAAACTTTCAAGAGGTGGCAGTTCCCCATCAACTGTTGCTCCATTGATCATGGCAAATCTGGTTGCATTCCAGAGTTTGGTAGCAAAGTTTCGGGAACCACCGATCCAATCTTCGGCTAAAGCTTGATCTGTTCCCGGGT
>WLED01000003.1 GCA_009704445.1 Actinomycetota bacterium | reverse complement strand
GTGTTTTGATTAAACTTCGCTCCCTTGGAATTGCGGTGGACGAATTAGATGTGCCAGCTATTTCGACAAGGTTGGCACATAGCGGCGAAGACATCGCCATAGTCAGCAGTGCCATTTCGGATAAATCTACGATTCTTTTCGATTACTTATCCTCAGATTTCCAGAGACAACCTCGTAAGGTCGTTCCATTTGCGTTGGCAACTCATGCTGGATATTGGTATATCGCAAGCATGGACCAAGAAGTAAATGACGTTCGAATATTCCGATTGGATCGCATTATTGGGAAAATAAACAAAGGGATCGTTAACTCTGAATTTGCACCACCAATTGAATTCGATTTTCACAGCGCTTTAACGCAGTTTCAATCAAATACTTTTGCAGTTTTTGATGTGCGAAAAGGAAAGGGCCAATTATTGAGAAACCTGGCCGTCTCAACCAAAGACATGGGGGAATGGGATCAACTGGAGATTCCAATTGTGAGTCTCGAGAACCTTCGCGCTCTTGCATTATGGCATGGTGAAGATGTCATCGTGAAATCACCTAAAGAGCTCGTTGACATGATTGTTGATTCATTACAAAAGATTATTCTCACTCATGGGTAAAGAACTATCCGCGCCCTTGTTAAGGACAGCTCGCTTGTTAGATCTTGTTCCTTACTTACACGCAAACCAAGGTATATCCATCAAAGAACTATCTGTTGAGTTTGGTGTGACCCAAACGCAAATCCAGTCTGACCTAACTACTCTCTGGATGTGCGGCCTTCCTGGCTACACCCCTTTAGAACTAATCGATCTTGAGTTTGAATCTGGATATGTCACTATTCGAAATGCTTCTACTCTGGCCAAACCTCGAAAGATTTCATTTGATGAAGGATTAGCACTTTTACTGGGTTTACAGCTTTTAACTGAGAGAATTCCATCTGACAGACTGGACCTTAGAGAAGACATAGACGTTCTTTCCGAAAGACTCTCGCATAACTTAGGTGTACCAAAAACTCTGCGAATTTCTAGTGAGATAGATCCCGAAATTTCTCAACAGCTGATTAATGCTCTTAAATCTTCTAGTGATGTTGAAATCTCTTATCACTCACTGTATTCAGATAAAGTTTCCACTAGAAGAATCAGTCCGCAGATTATGTATGAAGAAGACGAGAGAAGTTATGTTCAAGCTCACTGTCATCTTTCGAACTCACTTCGTATCTTTAGAATCGATCGAATTTTGTCGTGTTTAGTTACGGATAAAGTCGATGTTGGGGAACATGAAATAGACACAACTAATTTAATTGAGCTAACACCTTCGCAGGAAACTGAAAAAAACCAGATCTCCTATGAGATAAGAGTTATCTCTGCCACCCGGGACATCGCTGAACGCTTCGGGATTCAGAGTGTTTTGAAAGAGCAGGGCAATCAAGCAGCGCAGTTGGTCCAGCTACAGTCATTCTCGGAGGAGTGGGTAGAACGTGCCGTATTAGCAACTGGAGCAGATATTGAGTTGACTGGACCTGCCGATATCCGCAAGGAAGTTTACAACCGCGCCAAATCTCTCTTAAAAAGATATACCTCCAAATAACGTCTAGGCGTTCTTTTGAACCTGGTGTAAACTCGGCGTTCTACACATTGTCAACGGTTGGAGATAAAAGATGAATCTAGGCGCACGCGAAATAATTGTTCTTCTCGTTGTTGTTTTAGTTTTGTTCGGTGCAAAGCGCTTACCTGATTCTGCACGTTCACTTGGTCGTTCTATGCGCATCTTTAAAAGTGAGATGAAAGAGATGAAGGCGGACGACAAACCGGCTACTGACGAAGGCAACCAAGAAAAGTAAATTTATGGCGTCTCTAAATGACGCGAGGATGCCGCTATTAGATCATTTGCGTGAGTTTCGCAAAAGGATAGTTCGCGCAGCCATTGCGATTTTCCTATCTTCAGGAATTGGTTGGTATTTTTACAACACAATTATAACGACACTTGCAGAGCCTGTTTGTGATCTAAAGTCGGCGCAGTTATCTGGTTCAGAGAATTGTGGAGCTCTGTATATCAGTGGAGTACTTGGTCCTTTGAATTTACAGATGAAGGTCGCAGTTCTAACTGGAATAATAATTTCGGCTCCGTTTTGGTTGTATCAGTTATGGGCTTTCATCGCGCCCGCACTTCACCGAAAAGAGAAAAGAAACAGTCTTCTTTTCATTCTTTCTGCCACGCCTTTTTTTGCCTTCGGAGCAACTCTTGGATACCTCATACTTCCAATAGCAATTAAGGTCCTTTTTGGTTTTACTCCCGAAGCGCTTAACAACTTGGTTCGCTTCGACGATTATCTAGATTTTGTTCTGCGAATTATTTTGCTTTTTGGCTTAGCGTTTGAACTACCTGTATTTCTGCTTACGTTCAATCTAATTGGCTTCTTGCGAGGTGCAACGATTTTGAGACCATGGAGGATCTGGGTTTTTGGAATTTTTGTCTTCTCGGCTGCATTTACTCCGACGGCAGACCCATTTACAATGCTTCTTCTAGCATTGCCAATTATGGTCTTGTATTTTATGGCTGGCTTCATAGCCCTTCTTGTTGACCGAGCACGTGATAAGAAATCAGGTGCAGATGTTGTTGGCAGTTCTTCGATAGATTCACCAACTCCAATTTCCGAATAAGGGATAGGCTCAGCAGATGTGGGCACTAGTAATTAACCCTGTATCAGGACAGGGAAAAGGTGCCTCAGTCGGTAGTTATGTTGCTGGATACTTGAACAAGAAATCTGTTCCATTCACGATTGTTACTGGCAATTCTGCTCCAGCTCTTTCAAATCATCTCGACATTTTTTTAAAAGCCAATCCACAGTGTGAAGGGGTGATTGCAGTTGGGGGAGACGGACTTCTACATATAGTTCTACAAAAGGTTATTCCTGCACAAGTACCAATTACTCTCATTGCTGCTGGCACAGGAAATGATTTTGTCCGTTCACTTGGATGGGATCTCAGTGATGTCGAAGTTCAACTAGATTTTGTCTTATCACACCCTCCGAAGAAAATGGATGCCGGACTAGTTGATGGAGAATGGTTTGGGAGTGTTCTATCCACTGGTTTTGACGCAGTTGTGAATGAGAGAGCTAATAAACTGAAATGGCCAAAAGGTCCCATGAAATATAACGTGAGCATTGTTTTGGAACTGCCAAGATTTAAGCCAAAAATGTATGACATTCACCTCGATGATCGAACGATAAGCACTCAAGCCATGTTGATCGCCGTCGGAAATGGTCGTTCCTACGGCGGGGGCATGCTCGTCTGTCCAGAGGCAGACATGTGTGATGGATTCTTTGATGTCATGATCCTTCATCCAGTTTCAAAAATAGAGTTTATTAAGGTATTTCCTTCGGTGTTTATCGGTGCGCACGTAGATCACCCTGCCGTTGAGATAGTTCGTAGTAAAAAGGTACGTATTGACTCAAAAGCCGTCGCATATAGTGATGGCGAACGCATCGGGCAACTTCCTGTAAATGCTGAGTGCATTCCTGGAGTCATGCTTGGATGGACACCATGAGTACACCGGCTGCTGCTTATGCCGCGGCAAAAAAACGTGGATCCCATCCAATAACGACTGAGTTTGTTCAAACTTTTGATTTTGAATTCGATCCTTTTCAAATTTCAGCGTGTCACGCTGTAGAAGAGGGTAAGGGCGTTTTAGTAGCAGCTCCAACTGGAGCAGGGAAAACCGTTGTTGGTGAATTCGCCGCTTACTACGCCCTTAAAGCAGGCAAAAAATGCTTTTACACGACACCAATAAAGGCTTTGTCTAATCAAAAATATTCAGAGTTTGCGGAGAAATTTGGTGAAGATCGAGTGGGACTTTTAACCGGAGACACCAGTATCAATTCTGAAGCAGAGATTTTGGTAATGACAACAGAGGTTCTTAGGAACATGCTTTATGCCGGATCCAATACCCTCACAAATCTTGGTGCTGTCGTGATGGATGAAGTGCACTATCTAGCCGATAAGTTTCGAGGCGCTGTCTGGGAAGAAGTGCTGATCCATCTTATGGAGAGTGTGCAGGTCATTTCCCTGTCTGCGACAGTTTCAAATGCGGAAGAATTTGGCGAATGGTTAGGGGAGATACGAGGCGACACCGAAGTAATTGTGAGTGAGATTCGACCAATACCTCTTTTTCAACATGTTTTGATCGGCAACAGGCTTCTAGATCTATTTGAGCAGCCCGGACGTGTAAATCCTGAAATTTTACAGCGGGAGAGGGAGGCCATAAGACGGTCATCTCTTGGACGAAATCGACGATCAAGATTTGATGAACCGAACGATCGACTGTCGCGATCTGACATTATCGAAAAACTTCAACGCGAAAATCTTCTTCCAGCGATAACATTTATATTTTCTCGAATAGGTTGTGATGCCGCTGTAAAACAATGTTTGCAGGCAGGGTTGCGACTCACTTCACCGCAAGAGAGAGAAGAGATTCGCGCGGTAGCTCTTGCTTACACGCAAAACATAGCCGAAGAAGATTTAGAAGTTCTGGGATTTAGTCAGTGGCTCACCGCTTTGGAACGAGGCATCGCTGCGCATCATGCGGGCCTGTTGCCAAGTTTTAAAGGAGCGGTCGAGGAACTTTTCCAACGTGGACTGGTTAAGGCTGTCTTTGCAACTGAAACTCTTGCTCTTGGAATTAACATGCCTGCTAGGACAGTTGTTCTTGAACGGCTTGTAAAATTCAACGGCGAAGCACATGTCCCGATAACTCCCGGCGAATACACGCAACTTACGGGACGTGCGGGCCGTAGAGGAATCGATATCGAGGGCAATGCAGTAATCCAATGGTCACCGACTGTTGATTCAGCAGCAGCTGCTGGATTGGCGTCAACTCGAACCTATCCTTTGCGTTCTTCTTTCTCTCCTTCTTACAACATGTCCATTAACTTGATCGCACAGTTTGGTAAAGAGCGTGCGCGGCGATCACTCGAATCATCATTTGCTCAATTCCAAGCAGATAGAGCTGTTGTCGGATTAACCAGGCAGATTCGAAAAAACGAGTCTTTGATTGAAGAGTTAATGAAGGAAGCGGCGTGCCATCTAGGGGATTTCACTGAATACGCACGCTATAGAAGATCTATCAAAGAAGTGGAAGTTCTCCTAGGGCGACGAGATCAAAGGAAAACTTTTGACAACAGACAAAGAGGTCACCTTGAAGGAGAACTCTCGGATCTTCGAAAACAAATGAAGAATCATCCAAGTCACGGATGCGCAGATCGTGAAGAACATTCGCGTTTGGCTGAACGAGCTGGAAGATTAACTCGAGAAAATGATGGCTTAAACTCCAGAGTTGAGAATCGAACACATGTAATAGCCAAAACCTTTGATCAAATTTGCCAGGTATTGGAGCATTTGAATTACATCCAAGGGGAGAAGCCAACGGCTCAAGGAAAGATACTCACCAAGATATACGCAGAATCAGATCTTCTCCTGACTGAGTCGATACGTCGAGGTCTTTTAGATGAACTAAATAGTGCTGAGCTTTTGGCTGTAGTTTCATGCATGATTTTTGAAACAAGGTCAGCTGAGAACATAGCCCCAAAGATGCCAAGTGCAAATGTAACTTCAACGATTACGGAAGTCATCTCTTTGTGGGCAGAACTTGAGAAGATAGAAGGTGACTTTGGGGTTCAGACACAACGTGAACCGGATGCGGGTTTTGCTTTTATTTCATATCGATGGGCCACAGGAAACTCCTTGGCAAATGTTCTTAAGGGAAGTGAGATGTCAGTCGGAGATTTTGTTCGCTCAACAAAACAACTTATTGATCTTCTTAATCAGATTGCCGGTGCAAGTGAAAACCTACGTCCAACCTGCAAGGAAGCGGTTAAAAAGATTGATCGAGGAGTTGTCGCTTACTTGATGGGGGAGTTATGACACTCATGCTTTTAGATAGCGCCTCACTCTGGTATCGCGCCTACTACGGAATGCCCGATACCTTGCTTTCTCCAGATGGCGTTTCAGTAAACGCCGTTCGCGGATATCTTGATATGACCTCAAGATTAATTCAGGCATATAAACCAGATCGTTTGGTTGCTTGTTTAGATGGAGACTGGCGACCAAGTTGGCGCGTAGACATATTTCCGGACTATAAAGCAAACAGAATCGAAGAAGATGGTGACTCAGAAGAAGAGCCAGAAACGCTGACTCCACAGATTCCTATTTTGTTAGATCTATTGGATCTATTTGGAATTCCCGTTGTTGGAGTTGATGACTACGAAGCAGACGATGTGATGGCCACTTACGCACACGTCGAAAAGGGACCTATACGAATAGTTACGGGAGACCGGGATCTTTTTCAGGTTGTCGATGATAGAAGAGACATAAAGGTCGTTTATCTCGCTAAGGGAATCTCTCAACATGACTTGGTTGATGTTGCATATGTAGCCAAGAAGTACTCCATACCAGGTGATCGCTACGATCTATTTGCAATGTTTAGAGGCGATCCTTCAGATGGACTGCCTGGCGTTAAAGGTATTGGAGAAAAGGGAGCTGCTGTAATTGCAAACTCTTTTGCAAACGTTGATGAGGCTTTGCAGGGTGCATTAAATTTACATGAAGCCCTTCCTCCTGCTTTAGCGAAGAAAATCATCGCCGGGGCAGACTATTTAAAGATAGCACCGACCCTAGTTAGAGTTGCAAGGGATGTGCCTCTACCAAAGGTGGATTTGAAAATGCCTCAACTGCCTTCGGATCTTTCGCCTATTTATCAATTCAAGGAGCGCTATGGACTTGGAGCCAGCGTTGATCGAATGATCAGTGCTTTAGGTTGGTAGCGACTCTCCTCTCAGCTCTTGCTGGACTCCTACTCTCATTTGCCTATGAACCAGTGGGGCAGTGGTGGATAGCACCGATAGCTCTTGCTATACATATGTACGCGATCAACAAAAGTAAACATAGCATTCTGTCGGCATTTATATTTTCCGTAGTTACCAATGCGATAGCACTACATTGGAGCAGCACATTCGTTGGTTCGCTGCCTTGGATTATTCTGGCTATTGGTCTTTCACTTTTCTATCTTCCATTGGCTCTAGTTTCACGATGGGGGATAACCTCTTATCCGCTGATTTTCCTTCTCCTAGAAGAGCTAAGAAATCATTTTCCTTTTGGGGGATTTGGTTGGATGCGCCTTGCATATACACAACCCGACGCGCCTTATTCGCAAATGGCAGCAGTAGGAGGATCGGCTGCGTTATCTGCTGTTGTGCTCCTTATTGGGCTTTTTCTTTTCTTTACCACCCAACAGAGATTTTCGTTGATACCGATTATTCCAATAATTCTTATTTTTATACCTATACAACTCCAAACTGTTGGAACGACAACGGCATTGATGATCCAGGGCAATGTTCCAGAATATGGTTTAGATTTTAACTCCAGAGCTAAGGCAGTGTTTAATAATCATTTAAAATTGACACAAGATGAAATAAAGAAGAATAGCGATGTAGACTTCATCCTTTGGCCAGAAAACGCTGTTGATGTTGATCCATTTATCGATCAAAATAAGGATGTTTTCGACAAATTGAACTCAATCGAACAACCTTTGATCATTGGAGCTGTTCTTGGAAAAGGAAACAAACTTCTCAATACTTCAATTTACTGGGATAAAGCTCTGCCGCAGGTCTATATCAAGCAGCATTTAACGCCTTTCGGTGAGTATGTTCCTCTTCGATCCTTTGCGCGCGTTGTTTCACCTTTGGTCGATCGGGTTAAGGATTTTGAGCCAGGTGATGGAGCAAACAGCAGGTTTGTAATCTCAGATGCCATTATCGCACCCGTGATTTGTTTTGAACTTATAGATGATGCAATTCTTCAAAATGCAGCATCCAAATCCAACCTACTGGCAGTTCAAACAAACAGTGCAACCTTCGGAATGTCTGCAGAAAGTGCACAGCAACTTTCAATTACCAGAGTTAGGGCCATAGAACATGGTCGAAATGTTGTTTCGGTCTCAACGACTGGATATTCAGCAGTGATTGATTACAAAGGAAATGTTCTTGAAAAGACATCTATGGGAACAGCCGAATCCATCCGGACAGATATCGATCTAATTGAAGGCAAAACACCCAGAGATAAGTTCGGTGATTGGTCTCTAGCAGGGACCATATTTCTACTATTCCTAGTGTCCAGACGAGCGTATAGATAACGCCGATAAGTTACATTATGTAAAGTTAGGAATACTCAGAGACGGGAATACAAGAACAGACCAGGTTCCTATCCCCATAAGCTCCGTCTATACGCCCTACTGAGGGCCAATACTTGCCCTTAAGTCCAATCAATTCACCGGCAATAAGTCCATCACGTTTTTCGGGCAATGCACCAGATTCCCTCGAATACATACGGTTCCATTTCATAGAAATAACTGTTTCGACTGTGTGTGGAGCATGCCTTAACGCTGAGTCCTCTACAGAAATAACTCCATCAAGAATCTGCTGGATTTCACCATGTATTGAAATCATCGCAGCTATAAAGCGATCAATTTCTGCAAGATCTTCACTTTCTGTTGGCTCGATCATCAAAGTTCCAGGAACCGGAAAGCTCATGGTTGGTGCGTGAAAGCCATAATCCATGAGACGTTTGGCTACATCATCAACTGTAACTCCACTGATCTTTGTGATCTCACGAAGATCGAGAATGCATTCGTGTGCAACCCGGCCCTTCTCCCCTGTATAAAGCACAGGAAAGTATGGATCTAACTTTGCAGCCATGTAATTGGCCGACAAAATCGCTATTGAGGTTGCTTGTGTTAAACCATGTGCACCCATCATGCGTATATATGCCCACGAAATAGGCAATATGTTTGCAGAGCCAAACGGTGCTCCGCTAACCGGGCCTGGCCCAGATACAGGCCCCGCTGTTGTATCGAGCGGATGATTGGGAAGAAACGGCGCGAGATGTTTCTTGGAAATAACAGGACCTACTCCAGGTCCTCCTCCACCATGTGGAATACAAAAAGTCTTATGAAGATTTAAATGCGAAACATCTGCGCCAAATTTTCCAGGTTGTGACAATCCAACAAGAGCATTCAAATTGGCACCATCGACGTAAACCTGTCCCCCTGCTTCGTGCACCATTTCACAGATTTGCGTGATCGCAGACTCAAAAACTCCATGAGTAGAAGGATATGTAACCATGATTGCCGCTAATTGATTTGCATGCTCTGCGATTTTCAATTTCAGATCATCGATGCTTACATTTCCCTGTTCATCGCATTCAACAACTACTACTTTCATACCCGCCATAACTGCACTTGCTGCATTAGTTCCATGCGCACTAGAGGGAATAAGACAGATTGTTCGATGCTGATCATTTCTCGAATCGTGATAATTTCTAATCGCAAGAAGTCCCGCAAACTCACCTTGGCTTCCCGCATTTGGTTGAAGACTGACCGCGTCGTAACCGGTTATAGCGACCAACCAATTGGAAAGCTGATCAATTAACTCTCTATATCCTGCGCTTTGATTTGGAGGTGAAAAAGGGTGAATTGATGAAAATTCATTCCAAGTAACAGCCTCCATTTCCGTGGTTGCATTAAGTTTCATTGTGCAACTACCCAACGGAATCATTGTTCTATCAAGTGCAAGATCGCGATCAGACAAGGTTCTTATGTAACGAAGCATAGAAGTTTCTGAGCGGTGAGTATTAAATACAGGGTGTTGAAGATATGTGGATGTTCTTAATAGCTCTTTGGGCAAAGTAGGTTCAGAAACGATAATTGAATCAAGCCCAAATATCCTAGCTAACTTATCAAGAACCACTTGATTCGTTGTTTCATCAAGTGAAATTCCAACATGAGTTGAGTCAATCTCTCGTAAGTTGACCAAGAGTTCGACTGCTTTGCTGTGCACAACATCAGCATCCTTAACTTCAACGATGATAGAGTCAAAAAAACTTTGCGTAATCACGCGATAGCCAGATGATTTGAGCGAGTTTACCAACCCTGAAGTCTGCGAATTAATTCTGTTTGCAATCGTTCTTAGTCCTACTGGACCATGCCACATTGCATAAAAGGCGCTGATCACAGCTAACAGAACTTGAGCTGTACAGATGTTGCTCGTCGCTTTATCTCGCCTGATGTGTTGCTCGCGAGTTTGAAGCGCTAACCGAAATGCAGGATTGCCATGTGCATCGATACTTTGGCCAACCAATCGTCCTGGAATCGCTCTTTCTAAACCTGTGCGTACACACAAAAACCCTGCATGTGGTCCCCCAAAACCCATAGGCACACCAAAGCGTTGGGCTGACCCTACGGCGATATCTGCGCCCCACTCCCCTGGTGCTTGAAGAACTGTTAATGCAAGAAGATCAACAGCTGCAATGAGTAGCCCGTTACTGCCGCGAACCAACTTTGCTAACTCTGAGTAGTTACGAATTTCCCCAGAAGAGTCTGGGTACTGCACTAACACCCCAAATACTTCAGCTCCATCAGTTACAGAATCAAAACCGTTCTCCACTGTCGACAGATCAACAATTTTTACCGTGATGCCAAGCGGTTTAGCTCGAGTGGACACTACGGCAATAGTTTGAGGATGTACTTTCGCATCGATTAGAAATACAGCCTCATCGCTTCCTTTGTACACACGTTTGGCAAGAGTCATCGCTTCTGCAGCAGCCGTAGATTCATCAAGCATCGAAGCATTTGCTGTTTGCAAGGCAGTAAGTTCACAGACAGTGGATTGGAACGCAAAAAGTGCTTCTAAACGTCCTTGGGAAATCTCAGGTTGATATGGCGTGTACGCCGTGTACCAGGCAGGATTTTCTAAAACATTTCGTAAAACAACTGGTGGAGTTATGGTTCCGTAATATCCGCAACCAATGAGCGATGTGAATACTTTGTTCTTAGAGGCTAAATCTCTAAGAGCCGCGATGGTTTCTGATTCAGAAAGAGGGCTGGGCAAAATATTCTCTAATTTTTCAGAGATAAAGATGTTGTTCGGTACAACATCGGAGATGAAATCCTTTAAATTGGAATAACCCAATTCCATAAGCATCGTGGATGCTTGAACATCGTTAGGCCCTATGTGACGATGTTGAAATGCATCGTAACTGCTCACACAACACCCCGCCCTTAGAAACTAGTCCCTCATTGGACTATGGGCGCAAGAGTATTGCTCCTTAAGCCCCTTTGCTCTTTCGACGCAATGAGAGTTCGTCGTTATTCTCGCCACTGACAAACTGGCCGGCTACTTCGCCTTGAAGAACTGAAAGAGAGCCTTCAACTTCGTGCCACACCTTGCCAACTGCGATACCAAATACCCCTTGGCCACCTTGAAGCAAGTCGATGATCTCGTCCGAGTTAGTGCATTCATAAATTGAAGCACCGTCACTCATCAACGTGATTCGCTCGAGCTCAACAACTCCGCTGCTTCGAAGATGGTCAACAGCAGTTCGAATGTTCTGAAGAGATACTCCTGCGTCTAGCAAACGCTTTACGATCTTTAAAACCAAAATATCCCTAAATCCATACAGACGTTGTGTCCCTGAACCACTAGCAGTTCGAATACTCGGCTCAACTAAACCTGTCCTCGCCCAATAATCTAACTGCCGATATGAAATACCTGCTGCAGAACATGCCGTAGCGCCTCTGTAGCCGATCTCTAAATCCTGTGGGGACACGGGAGTTCTCGATTCTCTTGGGGAATGCTTAAAGGTACGGGCAACTAGGCCTAGATACAACGACCGACACGGTCGAACCCTCTAGTTGAGGTCTAGTCTTTTCTAGCCTATAAAGTCCTCTGGGTTGATCTGATCCAGGAACTCTCGAAACTTCTCGACCTCTTGATTAGTGCCATCACCTGCTGGCATCTCGATGCCAGCCTTGTTGAGCAGTTCAGTAGAAGCCAGAATATTGCTATGAGTCCTAATCGCCAATGCGATGGCATCAGATGGCCTCGCATCTAGGGTTAAAGCTTGTGAAGAACTATTTCTTACAAGCAAGTTCGCGTGAAAAACCCCCTCGATGAGATCTGTCAGATGAACTGCCGTGACAGTAGCTTCCAGAAGCTCAAATGCGTTGCGCATCAAATCATGGGTTAAGGGTCTTGGTGGTTCTAACCCCTGTTGAGCAAATGCGATGGCCGTGGCCTCGCCAGTTCCAACCCAAATAGGAAGAAATCTGGTTCCGTTAATTTCTTTGAGTAGAACTATGGGTTGGTTGGAGGGCATTTCAACTCTAACGCCTACTACCTCCATTGGAATTAACATGAGCTAATTTTTAACGAACTCTATTGAGACCACCACGGACAAGGGCTGCGTGCAAACGGATCGACAGTGAAGCGATCTCTTTCTGTACCTCTTGAGCGCGAGCCTTTGACTCTGAGTTTTTCTGTCGAGTAAGTGGGGTAATTACTTGTTCAATCAAACCAATCTCTCTGTCGGCAGCTGATTTAAATGATCGAAGATGACGAGGCTCAATTCCAAAGCCGCCCATTTCAGTAACCGCTTTAGCAACAGCCAAAGCATCTCCATCATAATGACGACCTCGCGGTGCGATCAAGCCATAACCTTCTAGTTCAACAAGTTGATCCTCTTTAAGGCCACTGTTTTTTAGAAGTTCATCACGAGACAAGCGCATTTCACTAACTTCGCCGAATGCGCTTGGAGCTATCTCGCCATCAATTGTGGCAACGCTCATTGTTGGACGAGGTGTGGCAACAGCTCCGACCTGTGCTGGCTGCAGGCCTCGATCGATGGCGTCAAGATTATCCTTAATGACTTTAAGAGGAAGGTATTGATCGCGTTGAGCCAAAAGAACATAGCGAAGACGATCCAGATCAGCGGTTGTGAATTTACGATATCCAGATGGGGTGCGCTGCGGTTCTATCAGGCCTTCAGCTTCTAAGAAGCGAATCTTTGAAATAGTAATGTCTGAAAAGTCACCACGTAATCGGTTTAAAACTTCTCCGATACTTAAGTAAGCCCGCGCTGGTACTGCCATGTCCACTCCCCTATGTGTCGTTCATTTCATATAGAAATCTGCAAAACAAAAAACTAAAAAAGCCCTAAAAACCTCTTCTTACTTACTTCCAATAAACAACAGATGAAACTTACCGATTTGAAACTCATCGCCTGAGAGCAAGGTTCTTTTTGATATTGCTTCGTTTTCAAAATATGTTCCATTGAGAGATCCTTCGTCGGTTAGGACAAAATCACCCCCTGCCTTTGTAATCTTTGCGTGTTGACGAGAAACAGTGATGTCATCCAAGAAAATCTCACATCCGCTGGCTCGCCCGATATTGACTCCTTCGGATGTAATCAAAAATCGAGAGCCTTTGTTGGGCCCTCTGGCAATGATTACCATTGACTTCTCTGACTTAGAACCCTGAATAGCTTCGATAACTTTGCGATCATCGGCAGGCAAACTGGCAATAATCTCTTCGAGTCTGTTAGCGGGGGAATTACTAACCTCTCGCAGGTTCAGATGTAAGGTCGTCGTCAGTTCGCTCTTTGGTGCTTCAGCGACCACTTGCTTACCTCCTTACCGTCAACTTAAGGGTGACAGTAGAGGGGGAAATAGCATTGGTCAAGCCGTGATTTGACCGTACTCAGCGGCCGAAAGTAGACCCGCTGGATCCTTTGTGACATCTACTTTTAGAAGCCAGCCAGCTCCATATGGATCTGAGTTTATTGTTTCCGGAGACTGCGAAAGTGATTGATTGACTTCGACAATTACACCAGTGACCGGTGCATAAATGTCTGAAACACTTTTTGTTGACTCAACTTCACCGCAAACCTGGCCTTCAGTGATGTTTTGACCAACTGTTGGAAGTTGAACGTAGACAATGTCACCCAATGCAGCTTGGGCGTAATCAGTAATTCCCATTGTATAGATGGAAGAAGAGATACTGACCCACTCATGTTCCTTGGTGTAAGAAAAATTATCTGGAATTGATGACATTGCTTCCCCTTAACTGGGATATACCTTGGCGGGCATATCCAATACCAGTTGAAATGTAGAGTGCCACACCCCAAATTGCAAAGCTCCACCCTGTTATGAAGGCTAGATCGCCCCAAGTGCCTTGACTTTGAGCCAAAAGCAATAAAGGAAATGCGTACATTAAATTAAATGTTGCTGCTTTTCCTAAGTACGTAACAGTAAATGGAGGAATCGACTTTCTAGACATAACTAATGTGATGAATCCGAGTATCAGATCTCTTCCAATCAGAAGAACGATCATCCAGAGCGGAACAATTTCCCGGATTAAAAAGACTATAAGTATTGCAAAGATATACAACCGATCAATGGCCGGATCAGCAATCTCGCCGAATCGGGAAGTTTGATTCCAAGCTCTAGCAATTTTTCCGTCAAAATAATCAGTGGCTCCCCCTATAGCAAGGACCAATATTGCCCAACCATCTGCTTCAAGATTGATGGCTAGATGTATAAAAATTGGAATTCCAAGAAAACGTAGAAACGTTAGAGCGTTTGGGACAGTTATCACCGAGTTCACTGGTTATCTCTTTCCTTGACTCTAATCGCAACCTGAACAGGAGTTCCGGGGAACTTAAACTCCTCACGCAAACGTCTTTCAATGAACCTGCGGTATGAAGCTTCAATCCAACCACTTGAGAAAACGACGAATTTAGGAGGGGCAATACCGGCCTGTGTTGCGTAATAAACCTTTGGTTGTTTCCCACCGCGAACAGGAGGCGGCGTAGCTCCAATAAGTGCACCGAGAAATGAGTTGAGCTTTGCCGTTGGAACACGACGCTCCCAACTATCCAGCGCTGTACGAAGCGCCGGCGCCAAGCGATCTCTATGCCAACCTGTTTTGGCCGCGATGTTAACTCTCTGGGCCCATTCGACTTGATCCAAGTGGCGATCTATCTCTCTGTCTAAAGCTATTCGACGATCTTCATCAACCAAATCCCATTTATTCATGACAATTACCATCGCTTTACCGGCTTCTTCGACCATCGTGATAACGCGCAAATCTTGTTCAGTAATTGGTTCTGAAGCATCGAGAACTACAACAGCGACTTCACAACGCTCTAATGCGGTACTCGTTCTCAGCGATGCGTAGTAATCGGTTCCTGAATCTTGATGCGCTCTCTTTTTTAGCCCTGCAGTGTCGATAAATCTCCATACCGACCCTCCAAAATCTAAAAGAGAGTCCACTGGATCTCTTGTTGTTCCAGCTGCATCATCAACGATTGACAGTGACTCACCGGCTATCGCATTAAACAAAGAAGACTTTCCTACATTGGGTCGACCAATCAAAGCAACTTTGCGATAACCATCTTGATTTTGAGCTCTACCCACTTCAGGAAGAACAGCAACGATGTGATCAAGTAAATCTCCGCTACCCCGCCCATGAAGGGCAGAAACAAATCTTGGTTCTCCTAAACCTAAACTCCACAAACTGTGGGCCTCGGCTTCTTCGCGTTCACCATCCACTTTATTTCCGATAAGAATTGTAGGTTTCTTAGCTTTACGAAGATGCTGAACCAATATGTCATCTTCATCTAATGCTCCAACTTGAGCATCAACTACAAAAGCCAAAACATCAGCATCTGCCATTGCTAACTCAGATCCTGCACTCACTTGTACTGAGATTCCGTCGGGCTTAGCTTCCCATCCGCCCGTGTCCATAATGATGAAGCGGCGACCACCCCATTCGCACTCATACTTAATTCGATCACGAGTTACCCCTGGAACGTCCTCAACAATTGCTTCGCGACGGCCTAGAAATCTATTGATTAACGTTGATTTACCAACGTTTGGGCGTCCCAGTATCGCCACGATAGGCAATCCAAGAAGATTTCTCTGTTTTAGTAACTCCCACATTCTCTCGATAGTTTCCTCTAGATCAAGATTTGTTGAGTCGATCACTACAGCATCATTTGCTTTTACCAGTGGTGAATGCGCTCGAGTTGAATCGATTGAATCTCTGGTACCCAAAGATGCTTTCACATCTACTGATTTATCCTCGATTTCTTCTTCTCGCCTGCGAGCCCTTGCATCAAGATCTGCCGTCAGAAATACCTTAAGACCAGCATCTGGGGCAACGACTGTTCCAATATCTCGACCCTCCACAACGATTCCACGTTCACTTGAATCGATAATTTGGTGTTGAATAATCAATAGCAATTTGCGAATCTCAGGCATTGCACTAATTCTTGAAACGTTATCGGTTACCGAATGTCCACGAATATACTGAGTGATCTGTACATCCCCTGCAAAGACTTGTGGAGCTGTTGGATCTGCTACAAATCGAATTGGATTATCTTTCACTATTTGCAGAATAGAAAATGGCTCATCGCAGTTATTTTCTAACGCTAGCCAAGTTACGGCGCGATACAACGCACCAGTATCTAAGTAATTCCACCCTGCGCGATGTGCAATAGCCTTGGCTGCACTTGACTTACCAGCGCCGCTTGGCCCATCTATTGCAACAACTACGCCCATGTGATGAGCCTACTTCTAATTGCGAATCGGATGAACATTCCAACCGATTGACGCTAGATGATCCGAGAGTTTTTGTGCATCATGGGCAGATAAAGCCAGTGTGATTAGTGCACTTAACTGACCAGGTGAATGTTCAATGGTGAGATCTTCCACATTCACATCCAAAAGTGAACACTGATTAAAAATCGCGGCCAACTGTCCCGGTTTATCATCAATTACTATCGGCAAATAACTGTACTCACGGGCCTTGCCACCGTGCTTTCCGGGAATTAACTCCCGTCCAGAGCGTCCCTTAGCCAAAATTTTCTCAATCTCAGAGGGATCGTCAAGGCTTTCTATCATCCTGATGACATCTTCATTCAAATTCTTAAGTAGGCCAGACAGGATCTGCCTATTGGAGTGAATAATCTCCTTCCACAGTTTTTCATCCGAACCGGCAATCCTTGTTGTGTCACGAAGGCCTTGGCCGGCAAGCTCCATCCAATCTGTCTTTGTTCCTGAAAGTTGGCCAGCAAGTAAAGAGGAGATAATTTGAGGTAGGTGCGAAATCTTTGCCACGGCGGCATCGTGGTCCTGCGCCGACATCGTCACCGCCGATGCCCCTAACAACGCAATGAGATCCTCTACTGTCGCCAACGCTTTGGCATCGGTCGTCGGCATCGGAGTGATCACCCAGCTTCGACCAAGAAACAGATCCGCGCGGGCGGAGGCAGCTCCCCCTACTTCTCGTCCGGCCATTGGATGAGTTGGCACAAATTGGGCGGCCAAAGCAGGTATTTTCGAGACCTTAAGTACAACTTCAGTCTTAACACTACCAACATCCATAAATGTCGAATTAGGGTTTAAATGAAACTCGCGCTGGAGTACATCATCGAGATTGCTTGAGGGAAGAGCAAGAATCACCAATGAGGGTTCACCGTTCATGCCTCCACCAACTAGATCTGTTGCCAAAGACTGACTTTTCAGATCTAAATCGACCATCTCAACGTAGACACCCTTTTGAACAAGGGCGAGACCGATCGAAGTTCCTATGAGGCCAGCCCCAACTATTCGAACATTCGCTGGAGTGAATCTAAACGTGTCCGAATTTATGTTCATGAATCGACCATGTGTTATTGAGCAATATCTCGGCGAAGCGCAGCTGCACCGCGAAGATACATGTGTGAGATTTGTTCAGGCTTCTGATCGATTTCAACTAATAAGAGAACTCGTATAGTGCGGTCTAAAGCCCCTGGCACAGAGACCTCAACAGAGCCAATCAAGGGGACGTTGGCAAAACCCATCTCTCGGCAAGCTGCGGCCGGAAATGCGGCAGTCAGATCAGCCGTCGATGTAAAGAAAACCGAGATCACATCGTCAGGAGTAATTTTGTTGGACTCTAGAATCGCGCTGATTAACTCTCGAACGCCGGCGGCAATATCGGAGGCAGAATTGGCCTCGATTTGAATTGCTCCTCGAATGCCGCGCATACCCATTGTCCTAGGATACCCGCGTTCCTCATTTTCGGAGGGATCTTTAAATCGCGTCATACCTATTTAACTATTTATCGTCTTAGATGTATTACGACTTTATTGAAACTTTCGCGCCATAGCAAACTCCGCTCTCTATCATTGCTGAATTGTCGATAAAGCAATCTAAAGAGCGATTGCTGCGCTGAAATCAAGCGTCATTTGTCGATAAATTGTTATTATGCGGATGAATTACCAACAAATCGATATATTAATAAAATCTCTTAATAACGATTTATAATAAAGCCTTTAAATATCTAAAGCCTTTTGTAGATTAAGCAATTCTGTTGAATTCAGGTCTCTCCAACGACCTTCCGGAGTGTCCCCTAACGAGATAGGACCAAACTTTGTTCGTATCAACCGGAGCACATCGACCCCTACTGCCTCCATCAACCGTCGGATGATGTGGTATCGACCTTCGTGAATCGATACCTCGATCCATCGCGGGGAAATCTGACGGAAGCTCAACACCCTCCCCATCCCATCCTCCAGTTCGACACCTTTGAGAAGCACCTTGTCGACACCTTGTGGCAAGGTCCCGTCGAACTCAATTATGTAGGTTTTTTCCAAACCGAAGGAAGGATGAGTGGCTCGAAAAGTGAGGTCCCCATCATTAGTGAGAAGAATCAAACCTTCAGAGTCCTTATCCAGCCGCCCCACATGGAAAAGGCGCTCTTTTCGAAGGTCTATAAAGTCATCCAAAGAAGGTCGCCCTTCGGGGTCAAACATGGTTGACAAAACTCCCTTAGGTTTATGAAGTACTAAATAACTCTTAGACAAAGTACGAGTTATTGTCTCACCATCAACCATCACATGAACTAAATCAGGATCAAACTTACTCCCAAGCTCTCTGATGACGATTCCATCTACGCTTACGCGACCAGATTCGATTAGTTCGTCTGCACCTCTTCGGCTAGTTACACCAGAGTCTGCAACAATCTTATTAAGCCTCATTTGGGCCATGGCTATCCTCCCGACAGTCGGAAGTAAGGGTAGCCGAAGGCTTAGTCAGTTAGCGAATCAAGGATTTCGTCTAGGCCCTCAAGGTCTGGCAAGTACGGGGCTAGAGCGGGTAAATCATCCAAGGAGTTCAGTCCTAAGCGTTCTAGGAAATAACTCGTCGTCTTGTACAAAATTGCCCCGGTTTCATGTTCAAGACCTGACTCCTCTACCAATCCCCTAGTGATGAGGGTCTTCATGACCGCTTCGACGTTGACCCCTCGAATAGCCGAAACCCGAGCCCTGGAGACTGGCTGCCTGTATGCAATCACCGCGAGAGTTTCTAGGGCGGCCTGGGTTAGGCGCGATTGTTGCCCATCTAAGACGAATTTTTCGACAACGGCTGAATAGCTTGGATCGCTATAGAAGCGCCACCCTCCGTTGATCTTGCGGAGGGAGAACCCACGATCCTCATAGCTCGACTCCAAATGTAACAAGGCCCTCTCGATTACCTCTACGGGCTGCTCGAGTACTTGCGCCAGAACGATTTCGCTGAGTGGCTCATCGACGACCATGAGAATCGCCTCTATGGAACGCTCAACTTCTACATTAGACATTATCGCTACTTTCTGTCGAGTCCTTCATATCCAGAATCACTGGCACATCGAATTCATCGGTTACTTCAACTTCACCCTCAAGACTGCCGGTCCAACTAATCTGCAGTTCTCCAAGGGCTACTACCTGTTCAAACCTCAGAACTCCTTGTCGATAGAGGTCTAAAAGAGCTAAGAATCTTGCTACAACCACCAAAGTGTTATCGGCATCGGAGATTAAACTCCTAAAACTCACCGATTTGCCAGCTCTCAGGGCTTGCACCACTCGTTTGGACTCTTCGGCCACACTCACCATGGCCGAATGTAGGTGCTCCAAAGCAACCACAGGGGTCGTTTTTGGGGTCAAAACTCGCTCGGCTATAGCTGCAAATCGGGCGGCGCCTACGCCGATGAGAACCTCCGGCAAAAGGGCAGATAGCGCTGGGTCTAGAGCCACAACTCTTGGAAAACTCTTCTCGGCCAATTGGATGCGCTCGCTAAATGTCGCGGCGATCTGTTTGAAAGCTCTGTACTGAAGCAATCGGGCGAAAAGTAGGTCTCGAGCCTCAAGTAAAGCCAGGTCTTCCTCGTCCTCAACATCACCGCTAGGTAGCAGTCGAGCGGCCTTAAGATCTAGCAAAGTAGCTGCTACGACCAAAAACTCAGTGGCCTGATCTAATTCCCACCCCTGACCCGAGGTTTCGAGCGCATGAATAAAGGCGATGAACTCATCGGTTACGGCGCTAAGAGCCACCTCGGTAACGTCCATTTTGTGCCGAGAGATCAGCTGAAGCAAAAGGTCAAAGGGCCCATCGAAGTTTTCTAGATGGACAGAGAAAGCTCCCGATGTGGGATTTACATCGGTTGATTGCTCTAATGAAATCTCCATTGGCGCACCCTACTTCACGCTTGCCTGTTTTCTATGTAACGCCTAGGCTCACGGCTATATCAGGAAAGAGGTTTGAAGATTGAGCGCTAAATCGACAATTGCAGAGGAAGTTGCAACAACAGCAAACTTGCTCGGCAAAAAAGCAAAAGACTTTCCTACCCCTTCTTCGTTGGCCAGCCACGGCAGTGCAAAGGTCATCTCCATCTTTAACCAAAAGGGAGGTGTTGGTAAAACAACGAGCACGATCAATCTAGGGGCATCTCTTGCAGAGCTCGGTCGTCGCGTACTGCTTGTAGATTTCGACCCACAGGGTGGTTTATCACTTGGACTGGGAGTCAATGCGCACTCTTTACCTTTAGAACAGACCGTCTACTACGCGTTAATGACACCAACGGCAAAGATTGATGACATTGTTTTAAAGTCTTCAGTTCCTGGTCTTGATTTCTTGCCCGCGAATCGAGATTTAGGAACTGCCGAAACAACATTAGGCGCTGAAATTGGGGGCCAGCAATACTTAAAGCGCGCCCTTGCTCCTCTTAAAGATTTCTACGATGTGATTCTGATTGATTGTCAACCAACAATGGGACAGCTCACAATCAACGCTTTGGTGGCTTCAGATGAAGTTATCGTTCCAATGCAATGTGAGTACTTTGCACTACACGGTTTTATTGAATTAAAGGGCAATCTCGATAAAGTGAAGAATTTCTTGAATCCGGATCTTAGATTGATCGGAATTTTGGCCACTATGTACGACAAGAAAACATCTCACAACCGTCAGGTCTTGGAGCGACTGCTCGAACAATTCCCTGAAGATGTGTTTGAAACAATTATTGCGAAAACTATTCGGTTCCCAGAAACTACAGTTGTTGGTGAACCCATTACTAAATACGCTACTTCTTCTGGTGGCGCCGCGTCATATCGCCGGTTGGCCAGAGAATTGATTGCCCGAGGAGGCGCACGATGACACGCAGAGCCAATCTTCCAGGAGCCGATGAGTTATTTCGTTCTACCGCTCCTGCGCTTTCGGCTGTTCCCGCACAAAACTCTCAAGAAACGGCTGCACCATTAGTTCCACCTGCGATTGCAACACCGAAAGCACCATCCTCAAAAAAGGGTGTGCGAACAATTGCTCGTAGACGCGTCACTACCGTTGACCGTTCCCCTTCAGGTAGAGAAAGACACGATGAGAAAATTACGGTCTACCTTTCACCTGATGAACTATTTGATTTAGATCAAGCAAGATTGCAAATGCGTGGTGATCTAGGTTTAGCCGTAGATCGTGGTCGGATCGTTCGTGAATCTATTGCGGTGATAATTGCAGATCTTGAGGCTAAGGGTGACCAAAGTATCTTGGCGCGCCGCCTGCGCGGTCAATAAAAAATAGTAGGCAACTACTGAGCTCTTGGGTGAGCAGTTATATACGTTTGCTGAATTTTATCGATTGAAACTAATGTGTAAATCTGTGTAGTTGTCACAGATGAATGTCCTAGTAGTTCCTGGACAACACGTATGTCTGCTCCCCCATCAAGTAAGTGTGTTGCATAGGAATGCCGAAATGTATGAGGTGAAACTTCCTGTTTGATGCCAGCCGCTTTAGCTGCATCCAAAACGATTTGCCAGATGCTCTGTCGTGAAATTCTTGATCCACGTGAATTTAGAAACAAAGCATTCGAGGATCGCGGTGCCTTCTCAAGCAGCCCAGGGCGAACTCGTACCAGATAATCCTCTATCGCCGACTTAGCAAAACTTCCAAGCGGAACGATTCGTTCTTTTCCACCTTTGCCTCGCAGCTTCAGGGTGGTGACAGTTTCACCCTCTACATCCTTCGAGACTAAATCAGCCACATCGATCGAAATCAATTCACTCACTCGTGCTCCACTTGCATATAAAACTTCAACTATTGCTCGATCCCTAAAAGTAGTTGGTACACCTTCACGATAAGAAGCTGTGATAATCGCACTCATATGATCTACTGATATGGCCTTAGGTAATCGCCTTATGTTTTTACCCGTCACTAGTTCAAGTGTTGGATCTGGCAACCCTTCCTCTATCTGAAGATGCTTAAAGAAACTTCGTAGGGTTGAATCGATTCTGTTGATACTGCTAACCGATTGCTTCTGCCTACGAAGTGAAACCTCAAATTTTGTAATGTCTTCGGGATTAACCGACGCGAGATCACGCCCATTCAAAAACGAACCGAACTTGGCTAAGTCGCGTTTGTACGCTGAGATCGTATTCTTTGCCAATCCCTTTTCAATGTGCAGGTGATTGAGAAAGGATTGCGTAGCTACTTCAAAGTTCACGGCTTAGATCCCTCGCTATCAATCTTTGGATCCTTGCGATTAGCAAAATACTTACCTTTTAGCAGCAACCGCCGCTGCAATTAAACCGATAAACAATGGGTGAGGTCTTGTTGGACGTGAACGCAGCTCAGGGTGCGCTTGAGTTCCGACGTAAAAAGGATGGACATCTTTGGGAAGTTCTACGAACTCAACCAAATCACGTTCGGTGTACATACCCGAAAATACAAGTCCAGCCTGAGAAATTTGATCCCGATACTTATTGTTGACTTCGTAACGATGACGGTGTCTTTCCGAAATTTCATTGGACCCATAAAGATCAGCGACAACAGAACCTTTCAATAAATCTGACCTGTAGAGGCCTAGACGCATAGTTCCGCCCATATCAGCATTACCGGAGACAACTTCTTTCTGACTGTCCATAGTCGCAATAACTGGTGTGCCAGTTTCTGAAAATTCCGCAGAGATAGCATCAGTTATGCCAGCCAGATTCCTAGCCGCTTCAATAACCATGCACTGCAAGCCCAAGCACAACCCCAGGGTTGGAATCTTTTTCTCCCGAGCAAATTTCAATGCACCAACTTTTCCTTCAATGCCTCTGATTCCAAATCCGCCAGGAACGCATATTGCGTCAACATCTGATAACAAATCGGAGGCACCTTGCGCGGTTTCACATTCATCGCTAGCTATCCAAACAATCTCTATCTTCGCTTCATTGGCAAATCCACCTGCTCTAAGTGCTTCAGAGACGGAAAGATAAGCATCTGGTAAATCGATGTACTTACCAACAAGTCCCACTTTAATGTGATGTTTTGGATGGTGTACTTTTTCAAGAAGAGCATCCCATTCTCCCCAAACGACATCGTGACATTTAAACCCAAGGCGCTTAACAACATAGGAATCTAAACCTTCTGAGTGCAAAACCTTAGGAATGTCGTAAATCGAAGGTGCATCTACAGCTGCCACAACGGCCTCTGCATCGACGTCGCACATCAAAGAAATCTTCTTCTTAACACCCTCTGGAATCTCGCGATCAGAGCGAAGAACTATGGCGTCAGGGGCTATACCGATGCTTCTAAGGGCAGCTACTGAGTGTTGAGTTGGCTTAGTTTTTAACTCACCCGATGGGCCGATATATGGAACCAAGGAAACATGGAGGTAAAAAACATTATCTCTTCCAACACTCTGTCGTATCTGGCGTATCGCTTCTAAAAATGGTTGTGACTCAATATCTCCAACGGTGCCACCAACTTCGGTGATTACAAGATCAATCTCAGGCCCAGCCATAGCGATGATTCGTTCTTTAATCTCGTTAGTGATGTGTGGGATCACTTGAACAGTTTCGCCTAAGTACTCACCGCGGCGTTCGCGGGCAATTACCCGTGAATAAACCTGGCCAGTTGTTACGTTTGCCGAGCCGTGGAGATTTCTATCTAAGAATCTTTCGTAGTGGCCAATATCCAAATCGGTTTCAGCGCCATCATCAGTTACAAAAACCTCACCGTGCTGAAAAGGATTCATTGTCCCTGGATCCACATTCAAATATGGATCTAATTTTTGCATTGTTACGCGAATTCCGCGGGCTACCAATAAACGGCCTAAACTTGAAGCTGTGAGACCTTTACCTAAACTTGAGGCGACTCCACCAGTTACGAATAAATGCTTAGTCACATGCGCTTGGCCCATGGAAGACAAACCTATCATCAAAGTAGGGCGCTTGGTTACACCTTAAGGGCGAGTAGTTCCGTGGCGTGCTCTCGAGCACTTGAGGATTCATCCAATCCCGCTAGCATGCGTGCGATTTCCTGAACGCGGCTTTCGCCTTCGACTTTTTGCACATCGCTTTGACTCACCGTTCCGTCATTGTTTTTGGTGACTACAAAATGTGAATCTGCCCAAGCGGCTACTTGCGGTAGATGAGTTACTACGATTACCTGCGCATGCTTTGAAAGTTCGTGCAATCGTCTTCCAACTTCTATTGCCGCTTTGCCGCCCACTCCTGCATCCACCTCATCGAATACATATGTTCCGATTGGATGGGTAGATGCAATAACAACTTCTAAAGCCAGCATGACTCGAGACATTTCCCCACCACTTGCCCCTTTTGCTATTGGGACCAATGGAGCATCTTTGTGAGCTTGTATAAACATCGAAACTTCATCGCAGCCATGGACTGAAAAATCTGATTCCTTTGGAATGTTGTAGTCAGGGGAGCTTACTTGAATTATAAAACTCGCATGTGGCATAGATAAAGCTTGGATCTCTTTTGTTACGGCGTTGGAAAGCATGTTGGCAGCCTTTAATCGTTGAGCACTTACTTCCTGAGCAACGGATAAAAGCTTTCTTTTGATCTCTTTTAGCTCACTATTTAGTTGATCTAACCTCTCATCGCCGCCATTGAGATCTGCTATTGCATCCGCGCTATTGGCAAATTTGAGGATTAACTCTTTGAGATTTTCTTCGATGTCTCCAGAATTGCCTAGATTGCTAAAACGCTTTATAAAAACTGTTAGTTCGGCCTTGCGTGCGTGCAACGCCTCCAGCCTTTGTGGGTCGGCCTCTAATGAGCTCACATATGAATTCAATGCGATATTTGCATCATCTAGAGTGAAGAAGCTTTCGCTGATTTGTTGATAGATGGCTTCAAGAGAAGGGTCCATCTCTTTCGCCTTTTCAAGGGAACGCTTTGCGTGTGCCAGACAAATCAACGCTCCTGAATCTTCGTTTGAGATTGCAGCTAAAGCCTCTTGCGTAGACATCCCTAGTTCATGGACGCTGGATAAACGAGAGATTTCCGAATCGATCTCACCCACTTCACCAGCCTTGGGTTTTAACTTATTAAAGGCAGATGAAAACTCTGTTAACGCTGAAAGCTCTTTTTCTTTATCGGCTATTGCCTTTGTAAGTGCTGAAATTCGCGTTTTCATTTCTTGGAAGGCATTCAAAACAGATGTGTAATCTGTTAGATCTAATTGGGCAAATCGGTCTAAAAGTTCCCTTTGTCTTGAACTCTTGGAAATACTTTGATTGGCAGACTGTGCGTGAACTTCCACAAGATAGCTAGCGACAGAATTGAGCATGGCGGCGGTAACGTTGACGCCGTTGCTAGTAGCTTTGCTCTTACCGTCGCTATTGACGGTCCGAGTAATGATCAACTGACCATCTTCAACGACTAGGTCCTCAAAGAGATTTTCTGAGCCTTTCGGTACGGCAAATTTCCCGCTAGCAACTAAACGTTCGGAGCCTTTTCGAATAAGCGCGCTATCTGATTTACCACCAAGAATCAAGTTCAATGCCGTTAGAATCATGGTTTTACCCGCACCTGTTTCTCCCGATAAAACCGTTAATCCTTTTGAAATTTCTAAAGTAGATTGTTCGATAACTCCGATAGAACGAATAGTTATCTCTTCAAGAAATGTGCGTTCACTCACCACGCCAGCCTTCAACAGGAAGCTTAAATTTTGCAACAAGGCGATCACTAAAAGATGTGTTCTTTAAGTGCGCTAAATTTATAATTCCTGCATTCTTAGTTACTAAAACCTTATCTTTCGCAATTAATGGAAATTTACGAAGTGCATCAGCCGATAACAGTGCTTCAGCAGATTCAATACCCACAACAATTCTTGATGTCGGTGAGATAACTAGTGGGCGCGAGAAAAGTGCGTGTGCTGAAATTGGAAGCACTACTAG
>WLED01000029.1 GCA_009704445.1 Actinomycetota bacterium | reverse complement strand
TTTGCCATGCTAATGCATCTCCTTTTTGAAGCACCAAGTGCTTCCCTTGAAATCGCAACCCATCTGAGAGACCCCAGGGGATTGCGTAAGGCTAACTACCCCCTATAGGAGAGTCAACAGTCTTTTGCAAAAAATTTAGAAGCCAAGGCTTCGGTCATACAAACCCCGCAACTTTGCTCCCGAATTCCAGAGCACCAAATTTTCACAGAATTGGTCTACAACCCTTTTAGCCCTTAATGGGGACCCACCGGCAATATGTGGAGTGATGACTAGGTCGCTTCTTTCATAGTTTTCATTACTGGCCAGTAACGGTTCAGTTTCAGCTACATCCAAGCCCGCGGCACGCAGATGTTTTTGATCCAACAAAGAAAGTAAGTCTTTGTGGACAACTAGACCACCCCGAGAAACATTAATCAGAATTGAGCCCTGCTTCATTTTTGACATTAGTTGAAAATCAAACCAACCCTTGTTCGATGGTGTTAAGGGAAGAGTGAGGCAGACCACATCACACTCTCCTAAGACATCTTCAATGCGATCTGGGGTCACGACCTGATCTAGAAATTCACCACTGACTGAAGGGTTGATGTCTACGCCAATGACCTTCTGAAACTCAAAACCTTTAGCTCTTTTGGCAACTGCTTGTCCTGCAGAGCCCATACCGACAATTGCAATTACTTTGTCAGTAAATTCCCATTGCTTAATTCGAATCTCTTCTCGATGTTCCCACCCTGGATTTCTGATTGCATCGGCAACCCCACGAGTGATGGCAAGTAAAAGAGAGAATGCATGTTCGGCAAGATGAGAGCCCACTAATCCCCGCGCAGAAACTAATTGAATTGGTTTATCCCCAATGTAATCTGCGATTTTATTAACGCCCGCACCTACTGACTGAACCCACTGCAATTGTGTTGCATCGGGAAAGAATTCTGGACTGATATCTCCGAAGATTACTTGAGCCTTCTTGGAAAGTTCTATTGCCTCAGCTTTATCACGAGTGATCACTACTTCGATTTCGCCTGCGCTTTTTCGAATCTGATCGATTTCGGAATCAGTGACAGGGGCTATTAAGTCCAGTGGGTAAACAAGGATCAATTGGATATCCCTGAGGAAGACTGGGCAAGAATCTTGGCTGCATCATGTGAGGCGATCATTTCTCCTACTGCATAATCTGAAATGATTTTGGTGTATTCATGAATAGATGCGGAATCAACGGTTTTTTCATCAAATTTAGAAGGCAATGTGCCGCACAAATCAACAACAAACTTAACCTTAAAGTCCTTGGCTACCGCGTCAAATGCTGTGGCAAGAACACACACATTGAATGTGAATCCACAAAGCCAGGTTTCTTTGACTCCATTTTCGCGAAGGATGATCTCTAAATCTGTATCGTGAAAAGAACTATGGCGAGGTTTGAAAATCACGTAATCCTCTGGCTTTATCTCTAAGCGGTGATCCATCTCCGCCCACTCCCCTGTAAAGGCTGCATTCATGCCTTTGTACTTTGCAGAGGTACGAGTACCCAGTGAAAGCTGTGGTCGAATCAGTCGACTTACCCAAATCACCGGAAGTGAATTCTGACGAAAATGATTTGCTAACTCATTGATTCCATTTACTATCGATTCGGCACCATCGACTTCGAATGGGGCGCCTTTAACAGTAAAGCGACGTAGTGGATCTACAACCACTAATGCCATGTTCTTGGATAGATCCATAAGGCGATTATCTACGAAGTCAATTTATTTGTCTACTATCCAATTGAATTCAATAACTGCCTCATGTAGAGTTTTAAGTGATTGCTGCGCAGGGTAAAACTCATCGAGGAAGAATCTAGGTACACATGGCTGGTGATTCAACAGTAGATGAAGTAATTCTTGCAGATCATTTGCTACACAATGCTAACCCAAGAGATATTCAGAGCTTTCAAGAGAATTTGTTGCAACAGAATTTATTGCGAATATCAAAGCAGCATCCAATCTATTCGCAGATAATTTCTAAAAATGGAATCGACATCTCTAAGATAAAAACATTTCGTGATTTAGATGCCATGTTTCCAGTTACCAGCAAGGAAGATTTTGTAAAAAATCCTCTTCAGTATGTTCTTGATTCAGATTCAATTTCACCTAAAGATTATTTGAATTGGGATGTTACCTATACCGCTGGAACAAGCGGAGAACCTGCCCCAGTCTTTCAAACTACTTATGATTTTAAGGGTGTTCTATTTGCTCACAAAAGAATGGCCAAACTCAGAGGGATGGACTCTTCGGACAAGATTTTTAATTTATATCCATTAGCGCCTTATCCGCACGGTGGATGGATCAGACCTTCACAGGCCGCTGCAGTAATTGGTGCATCCGTTGTCGTGGGTATGTCAGGAAGTACAACTTCTGCATATCCAATTATTCGAAGGTTTGATGAGGTTGTAGAACTCGTGGCAAGTTCAAATCCCTCTGTTTTGTGGGGTGTGCCTAGTTATGTATTGAAAGTGTTAAGAGAACTAGATTTGAAAGGATTATCAGTTCCTAATCTTCGTCTTCTAAACGTTAGCGGCGAACCATGTGGTCCAAAATTGCGAGAGCACTTGGCACATGTTGCAGCTAGATTGACCCAGAACAAAGTAGGTATTTCAGATAGCTTGGGCGCAACAGAACTACAGTTTTCACTAGTGCAATGTCCTGGTGGAACTTCGTTTCATAACCCTGTGCCAGAAATTGCGCGCTTAAGTGTTATTGACGATAACGGAGTTGAGGCTGTTGATGGTCAGCCCGGAAAACTTCAAGTCACACATATAAACCGTAGAGGAACTGTTCTTGTTCGATACCTGTTAGGCGATGTGGCGATCATGGACTTTAGTCCGTGCCAACATTGTGGCTGGACAGGTGGAAGCATCGCTAAACATCTAGGACGTGAAGGCAAGTTTTTAAAGGTTCGAGGCCAAATGGTTAACTCGGAATCCATAATGGACTGGTTACATTCTCAAGAATTTATCCTGGACTACAAAGTGATTGTTTCTAATAATTCGGTAACACATTTAGATGATATTACTGTTGAGTTAGTGACTAAAGATGGTACTTTCGGCGACGAAGATAGAGATATTTTGATAGCCCAGTTAAGTGATCTTGCCGGGCTCAAGGTTGGAGTAACTCAATCTGAATCTAAAGTTATCTGGTCCCCCGAGCAAGGCATGAAGCCAAAGAGACTAGAAGATCGTAGATTTGATGGATAGCATTACAGTATTGATTGATCGCAGAGAACTAGTCGAAGGTGGAGCGAAATGATAATTGATGCCGTGTGTAACATGTTTACACCAGAGATTTATCAGTCGAGACCAGAATGGACTAGAAACTTTCACACTCAAAAGATGAAGGTGGCTGGCGCCGTACTTGATGGTGTCACGATTAAGGACCACGTTGAGCTACTCAATAAAGCGGGCATTGATCAAGCATTACTACTGGCAGTCAAGCTGGGACGACGCGGTCTAGAAGATTCGTGGGAGTTAGATCCTGGTCAAGTTGCAGATGCTTGTAGCCAAGCCCCAGATGTTTTTAAGGGGATAATGGGAATCAATCCTTACGACAGCGTTAAGGGAACTAAAGAACTAGAGATTTTTGTTAAGAACTATGGCTTTGTTGGAGCCCATCTCTATCCACACTGGTTTGAAGAGGCACCAGATTCTCGACTTTACTACCCCTTCTATGCAAAGTGCGTTGAATTAAACATTCCAATTCAGATGCAAGTGGGTCGTTGCCAACGTTATGCGCACGAGCGCCCAATGAGAAATGTTGGATTCCCTGCAGCCGTTGATCGCATTGCGTGTGACTTCCCAGATCTCAAACTGATTGGAATCCATGTTGGCTGGCCTTGGACAGAGGAAATGATCTCTGTCTCTGACAAGCATGAGAATGTGTTTATTGGAATCGATGCCTATGCGCCTAAATACCTGGGTGATTCACTTGTTAATTACATCAATTCATGGGGCATGAAGAAGGTTATTTTTGGAACAGATTGGCCCGTAATTCCCTTCGATCGGGCTGTTAGAGAGACAAAAGAGCTCGGCTTGAGTGATGAGGCCAAGGATCATCTCTTTCATTTAAATACTCAGAGAATTTATGGATTGGTATAAAACATGAGCCAGATGATTATTGACGTAAGCGTCCACCTAAGCGACAAGGCTGCAAAGAGTGCACAATCAACGTGGGAACGGCCTTTGTTAAATCGAATTCACACCCCGCACACTCACGGATCCTCTGCCATTTCTATCGAGGAACAAATCAGTCAGATGGATTCGGCTGGAATTACAGCGGCACTGTTAGTAGCAACAAAAGTTGGCCGAGTTGGACTACCAGGTACCTGGCAAGTTGATCCTGAAACTGTTTTGAGTGCAACTAAGAAATACAAGGGACGCTTCTTTGGATTAATGGGAATTGATCCATTCTCCGGTATGAATGGAGTGAAAGAGTTAGAAAAGTATGTTCTAGACCATGGTTTTGTTGGCGCACATGTTGTTCCACATTGGTTTGGAATGAGACCTGATGATGCACGCCTTTTCCCTTTTTATGCCAAGTGTCTTGAATTAGATATTCCCATCCAAATTCATATTGGATCGGCACTTGTCCATTCACCTTCACAACCATTGTTGAGCCTTGGTGATCCAACGAGCTTAGATGAAATCGCCTACACGATGCCATTCTTAAAAATGGTTGCAACAAACTCCGGCTGGCCTTGGATAGAGGAGTTAGTCTCTGCTTCAAACAAACATGAAAACATTTATGTCGTAGTGGATAAGCATCCAGTTTCTGCAATGGGTGGGCCACTTCTTAACTTCATTAAATCATGGGGAATAAACCGAATTCTATTTGGCGCAGATTTTCCCTCTGCTACATACAAAGAGGTTCTGGCTGAAATTGATCAACTTGATCTCTCTGAAAAGGTTAAGCCTCGCCTGATGGCACAAAATGCAGTAGAGCTATACAAATTGCCTTTGTAAAACTTAGTACTACTTTTTCGTATCTAACTGATACAGCTTTACTGCGTTTTCGTTTTCTAGTTTTCTGGCAATTGCAGGGTCTAATCCCAAGGCAGTCATCTCTGATCGCGCAACATCGTATGGAACTACCGGAAAATCTGTTCCAAACATGACTTTGTCTTGACCCCAAGAACTCAAATAATCTACAAGCACTTTGCCCCACTTACTTGGAGCATGGCGGTCGGTTGCCATGTATACATTTTTATGTTTGTCGACAACAGAGATCATCTCTTCTGTCCAAGGCCAGCCAACGTGGATTCCAATAATCTTCAAATCTGGAATATCGCAGGCTAACTTATCGATTGCAGATGGACGATCCACACTTTGAAGTCTTTGAAGTGGTTCATAAATTCTGGAATATCCCACTTGAATCTGAACTGGAATTCCTAACTCAGCACACTTGGTATAGAACGGATAGTAAATTGGATCATCAGGTGCCTTCTCAAACCAATGCGGATACAGATGCGCGCCGATAAAGCCATGGTCCACGACCATTCTCTCTAATTCACGAACACCGTTCATTGAGTCGTAGGGATTAATTCCATAAATTCCAGAGAAGTGCTCCGGGTTCTTTTCTACTACTTCAAGAATTTTCTCTGGGGATAGAGACCAAGATCCTGGCAATCCTTTTCGCCCTAGCTGAGCCGAAATCAAAAACGCATGGCCGAAACCATTTTCTTCTAACATCTGAATCATCAGATCAATGGGTGTGCCTTCAATTAAATGTTTTGGAAGCTTGTTCTTATTGGCGTGAAATTTCTTGGTCCACTCAGGTCGTGAATCAACAACTTCAGGGGTGAAAAGGTTTGCAACTATGTCTATGCCTCCGGTAATTTTCATTGCACCCTCTGTTCAGTAAGTTGTGGAGTTAGAATAACTCAGATTTTTCTATTTGTGGTGCTCTAACCAATAATTAGCAATATCAATTCTACGAGTGAACCACACCTGCCCTTTGTTGTTGGCGTAGTCAATGAATTCGCGTAAAGCATTTAATCGTGCAGGTTGACCGATGAGTCGCGAATGTAATCCGATAGACATCATTTTTGGTGTGCTTTCACCTTCACGCCATAGTTCATCAAAAGCTCGCTTAAGGTGATCTAAAAATCCTGAAGGGTCTGCATAGCCAGGCGAAGTTGCAAATCTTCCATCATTTAATGTCAATGAATAAGGAACAATCAGATGCTTCTTGCCAGCAACTTGAGTGAAATAAGGCAAGTCATCGTTGTATGCATCGGAGTCATACACAAAGCCGCCTTCTTCTACTAACAGTTCTCTGGTGTTTACCGAAGCGCTGTAACGGCTATACCAACCTTGCGGACGCTGGCCACAGGCACGTTCAATTGTCTCTACAGCCATTTGAATTTGTTCCTTCTCTTCTTCTCGAGAGAACTCCCACATTCTGTCCCATCGATAACCATGGCCGGCAGGCTCATGCTTTTTTTCCCGGACATAGGCTGCAAACTCTTCATGTCGCTCAAGTGCTAACGCAGTTGTAAACAATGTAAGGGGAATCTTGTGCTCGTCAACAAGTTTTGCAAGACGCCAAACGCCAACTCTAGAACCGTATTCAAAGACTGATTCCGCGGCCAAGTCCCTTACAAGAGGTCCTGTAGTTGCTGGTGTTTCTAGTAGCCCCTGTGGGTTTTTCGCATCACCGTTAAAGAAAGAAAGTTCAGAGCCTTCTTCCCAATTAAGAACAATGCTTATTGCTACTCGTGCACCGTTTGGCCAGCGAGCAATAGGTACATCTCGACCATATCCGTGCATGTCCCTCATTGGGCCCATGCCATTACCGCTAATCGAGCTACCTTTGTCTGCTGGATTATTGCTCATTAGCCCGTATAAACGACTTTTCCATCTTCAACTAAGAGAATTCCATCAACATGAATCGTAGGCTTCATCATCAATAGATCAAGGTGAATGTCAGCTTTTACTGTTCCACCGACCACGGAGTTTCCTAAAGCAAAGTGAGAAGTACCCAGTGCTTTTTTATCCTCTGTCACGTTTCCACTAAAGCCTGATGCAGGGTTTGTTCCAATTGAAAGCTCACCCAAATTATCGCCGTTTTCAATTGGGGCAATGATTCTCTTTAACTCTTCTGCTTGAGGTCCGCCGGTTATTTCAACGGCTTTACCTTTTGCAAACCTTACAGAAATTGGCTCTAGCAATCTTCCCAACATATGTGCTGAACCATCTGCAACTAGAACTCCTTCACCTGTTCCAGGAACAGGGCACTGCCATGATTCACCACTTGGGAAACCGGAGACCTGTCCCGGTTCTCTTGCAAAAGATGCACCGCAACCTGCAACAACTCCGTCAATTGAAGCAGTGAAATCTGATCCTGCTTTACTTGTAACTTTAATTGTTTTACCAGAGGTCATAATGTCTGACAGCGGCTTTGTAATTTTGTAAACTTCATCGTAGTTGGCCAAGCTTGAACCGCTTGTCAATAAATCTGAGGTCATTCCTGTCATTACAATTCCTCGGGCGCCGTTTTCTTTAAGTGCGCGACCAAATTCTTCTGTGAAACCTAAACCTGTTGATGTTGGTGAAATAATCACGTCTGCGCCCATCAAGGCTTGCGCCATGATTCGAGTGGCTGTTCCGCCAGCAAGTTCTCTACGTGGCATTATCACAACTGTTGGTTCTGCTCCCACTGCTCTTGTTGCAGCGGTCAGTGCCTGGACTATTGCAAAATCTGAATCATCGTCGGCGGCAATTAATACTTGTTCATTTGGTTTAACTGCAAGTGATTGCTCAACTACAGCTTTTGCTGCCTTTGCCACCTTGATTGAAATCCAGTCCATTAAAACTCTCCTTAGGCACTAGTAATTGGGATGGAATTTATGTGATAATTAAGCGTAAGTAAAGAGTTTGTGGTGAGAATAACAATTGAGATTTACATTTTTCTACTAACCAGTAACCATTGGGTTGGACGAGAGTAGCTAAAGAACATTGTTTCGCCTGTTCGAAAACTAGAGGAGAGACCCACATGATTCCTGCCATAGACTTGCACTCACATTTTTGGCCACGTGGCTTTCTAGATGCGATGGCAACAGGAAAAGAGTGGTTTGGCTGGAAAAAGATTGATGAAGTTGGAACAAAGACACGCCTTTCCCTCAAGGATGAAATTCTGACTTTCACAATTCCAAAAATAGACCTTGCAGATCCTGTTGCTCGATCAAAAAAGCGCATTGAAACTCAAGGAGTTTCTCTAGAGGCGCCAATGGTCGTGGGGTTTTTATGGAATTACCACCTTGAAGGCACGGACTCGGTCACATACTGCCGCGAAGTAAACAAGGAGCTCTCAGAAGTTCAACATGCTCAGCCAGAGAATTACCATGGTTTGGCGATGTTGCCCATGCAAAATAAAGCAGCAGCTTTAGAGGAGATACGTTTTGCCGTTGATCAATTGGGACTCACTTCATTTGCGATCGCATCCCACATCAATGGTGCCAACTTGGATGAAAAAGACTTACTAGAGATTATCTCCGCTATAGCAAGTGAAAACCTATCGCTGACGATACATCCAGAGTTTTTCAATAAGATCGGTGATCGAGATCGCCTAACAAGACATTACTTTAAAAGCTCTATAGGTGCCCCAGCCGAATCTGCAATTGCAATGCTCTCCCTCATTCATTCCGGCATTTTCGACCGCTATCCAAACTTTAGAGTCTCCTTCACACAAGGTGGTGGCTTTGCGCCCTACACAATTGGGCGAAATAAAGTTAGGTGGGATTTGGATCCAATCGATAAAAAGCCAACACTTTTAAGCCCAGAAAAGTACTTGCGAAATTGCTATGTTGACTGTCTTGTCCATGATGATGATTCTCTGGCATTTCTATTAGAGCGAATGGGCACAGATCGAGTCATGATTGGCACTGATTATCCATTTGATTGGGACCACCCAGGCGGATCTGCCAATTGGATCAGAAAAAAGGAAAGTATTAGTCAGGATGTCAAAAAGAACGTACTTTGGAATAACGCTGCTGAGTTTTTAAATACAAATGTAGTTTATAAGGAGCTCTAAAAATGCCCACTAGCACTTATCCAACAAATACCGTTCCACGATTGTTTTTGCCTCAAACAGCCGATGTCACTGAAATCTCGCAAAAGATCGCCGAGCTCTCAAATCAAGTTCACGATCTTTCACTCGTTATTGGCGGCAAGAAGATAACTGGCAGTGGCAAGAAGATTTCTGTTTCTTTGCCTCACCGAAAGGCTGAGCAGTATGCAACTGTCACCCTGCCTAGTGTTGATGAAATCAAAAATGCACTTGATAATGCTTTAGAGGCTAGAGAAAAGTGGTCTCAAACAAGTGTGAGCCAGAGAGTGGCAATATTTAATAAAGTTGCTGACCTAATCGAAAATAAGTATAAGAATCTTCTTGTTGCTGCAACCATGATTGGACAGTCAAAAACTGTTTTTCAAGGTGAGATTGATGCCGCTGCCGGTTTAATCGATTCGATCAGGTTTAACTCTAAATTCGCACTAGACATTGAAAAAATGCAACCGCCTGATTCTGAGGTAACTAACATTGCTTTGGACTATCGCCCTTTAGAGGGATTTGTATATGCCATTACTCCATTTAACTTTACGACAACATCAGCAATTCTTTCAACGGCTCCTGCATTGATGGGAAATGTTGTCATCTGGAAGCCATCGATTACGGCAATGCTGCCCTCACATATTTTGATGGACATCTACAAAGAAGCTGGATTGCCAGATGGTGTTATCAATTTGGTTCCAGGATACGGTCCAGAGGTCAGCAAAGTTCTTTTAACTAATGAATACTTAGCAGGTATTTATTTCACTGGTTCCACAAAAGTCTTTAGGCAGTTATGGCAACAAGTCGGAAATAATCTAGACACATACCGAAACTTCCCTCGATTAGTTGGTGAAACCGGCGGTAAGGGTTTTGTTATTGCACATCCAACAGCAGATCGAGATCGCTTGATATCGGCGATTGTTAGAAGTGGATTTGAGTATCAAGGCCAGAAATGTTCAGCGTGCTCCAGGGCATATATTCCTCAATCGGTATGGGATGAGATAAAGGACAAACTTGTCGCAGAAGTAAGGGATTTAAAGTTTGGACAAATTGAAGATTTTAAAAACTTCATGGGCGCAGTTATTGATGAAGCATCCTTTAATCGCTTATCAACCGTGCTAAAAAACCTTTCAGCCGACCCAGAGATTGAAATTCTTGCAGGCGGAAAGTCTGACAGCAGCACTGGCTACTTTGTAGAGCCAACGCTAGTGATCTCTAAGAATCCAAAGAATAAAGTCTTCTCTGATGAGTACTTTGGACCAATCTTGGCGATCCATGTATTTCCAGACAATCAATTTGAAGCAATCCTGGAAACTATTGATCAGGTTTCAGCATATGCATTAACTGGATCTATCTTTTGCGAAGATAGCGCGGTTGTAACTGAAGTTCTTGAAAAGCTTAGAAACTCTGCAGGAAGCATGAATGTTAATGACAAACCAACTGGAGCCGTTATGGGAAAACATCCTTTTGGTGGCTCGCGTGCATCTGGCACTAATGATAAAGCTGGCTCTTTGCAGGGCTTACTGCGATGGACAAGTCCTCGAGTGGTCAGAACAGTTACTACTTCTGCAACAGATGTTAAGCATCCACATCAGCTCTAATAAAGTTCGGAAGTAATTAAGAGTTTGGCTTTGTAGTGTTACAGAGTTCGGCGCCAGGGTGTTTAAGTGAGACTCGCACCGTTTTAGTCAGATTACCTATTGATTGGGCTGGCTTTACTCTTTAGTGAATCGTTACGCCGCCATCTACAAAAATTGTCTGTCCTGTGACCATACCTGAATCTGGGCCCAGTAAAAACAGAACAGATTGCGCAACATCTAACTGATCAGCCATTCTTCCCAAAGGAATAGTGGACATTTTATCTTTCATAAACTCATCATCAGTTAAAAGTGGCGCCGTCATGTTGCTTGGGACAATTGTTGGACCAACGGCATTTACTCTGATTCCATCTACTGCCCATTCAAAGGCTAACGACTTAGCCATAAACATAACTGCTGCTTTACTAGCAGAGTAGCTAACGGTATTGAGCACAGCAGAGTGACCGCTAGTAGAACCAATATTTACGATCGTGCCTTTTACTTTTTTTAGCTCTGGGTAGACCGCTTGGCTCATAAAAAATGTTCCGGTCAAATTGATATCAATGACATCTGTGAAGTCTTTTTCAGACATTTCACTTGCCTTTGCCCGACGCACAATACCTGCATTGTTAACTAAATGATTTAGATGTCCGTGTGTTGCTAAAACGTCGGCAACCAAATCTGTGCAGGATTGTTTTGAGCGCACATCTAGATAATGACGAGTGTGAGGTCCCTTTAAATCATTAGTCCATTCGGCTTCTGGCAAAACATCTGCAGATGCAACGATTGCTCCACGGGCAGCAAGTTGTTGGGCAATTGTTGCCCCAATTCCACGGGCAGCGCCCGTAACAATTGCTACCTTGCCGGTGAAGTCATCCTGTGAACCCATAGTAATTAGGTTCCAACGATGTGGTCGTTATCTCCCCAGAATGCAAACTTGCGTTGGAAAGCTTTAATAATGCTGTGCGCAAGGATTCCCATAAGTGAAAGCACAATCAGAATAGAAAACATTCCGGCAGTATCAAAGTTGTACTGCAATGTTAGAACCATGTTGCCAAGGCCCTCTTGTGAACCAAGGAACTCTCCTACTACAGCGCCAAGAATTGCTAGTAGCAATCCAACGTCTAAGCCAGCAAAGAAAAATGGCATTGCATTTGGAACTTGCACTTTGTGAAATATTTGAAATCTTGTGGCTCCAAAAACACGGAGCATTCTGATTTGTTCCGAATCTGCAGACCTTAAACCTTCAATAATGTTGATCAGAATTGGGAAAAAGGCGATAGTAGCTGCCATGACAACCTTACTTGTCATCCCAAAACCAAACCAGATAATGAAAAGTGGCGCTAGAGCAATTTTAGGAATTGCCTGGAATCCAACAAGATAAGGGAGTGCGACCTTTTCAACAATCTTTACTTGCGAAATAAATGTACCCGCAACAATCGCAAAAATTGTGGCTGCAGCAAAGCCAACTAAAGCCTCCTGTGAAGTGATTCTGACGTTATTCCAAAAGAATGCAGTTTGTACTTGGGAAGCCATGGCACTACC
>WLED01000028.1 GCA_009704445.1 Actinomycetota bacterium | reverse complement strand
CAGAGTTTGCCAATCCTAAAGATCGCCACTTGGACGACATTGCCAAAGATGCCCTTTTGCTCATTCGCCTTCGTCCTTCAGAGTTCAACTTAGAGCCAGATCGTCTTGCAATGACACATGAAGGAATCATCGCCTTTTCAAAGATTTGCTCTCATATGGGTTGCGCCGTTGCATTATATGAACAAACAACTAAGCACCTTCTGTGCCCATGTCACCAGTCAACCTTTGATGTGACTCGCGCGGCAAAGGTGATATTTGGACCTGCGGCCAGACCACTTCCGCAGTTAGATATCACAGTGGACAATGAGGGCTACCTCATTGCTCGTAAACCATTTTCTGAACCAGTAGGACCTAGTTTCTGGGGGCGTGAAAAATAATGACAGTTGAAGCAAAGTTGGGTCAAGTAGCTAATTACGTTGATGAGCGCACTGGCGCAGCTGCGTTCTTAAAGAAGAGTTTAAAGAAGGTCTTTCCGGATCACTGGTCGTTCTTGCTCGGTGAAGTCGCGCTCTACTCATTTGTGATTTTGTTGCTCTCTGGAACATTTCTTACATTTTGGTTCGACCCATCAATGCGGGAAGTTGTCTATGAAGGCTCATACCAACCATTAGAAGGCGTCAAGATGTCTGCCGCCTATGCGTCTGCACTGCACATTTCATTTGAAGTCCGCGGTGGATTGCTCATGCGCCAAATTCACCACTGGGCTGCGCTTATCTTTATGGCAGCAATTGTTGCCCACTTACTTCGAGTCTTCTTTACCGGTGCTTTCCGCAAACCGCGTGAAGGAAACTGGATTATTGGAATTGGGCTTTTAACGTTAGGAATCGTTGAAGGTTTCCTTGGATACTCTCTTCCAGATGATCTTTTGTCAGGTACAGGTATTCGAATCGCCGAAGCAATAATTCAAGCCATTCCAGTTGTAGGTTCCTATCTTTCCTATTTCGCTTTTGGCGGCGTTTTCCCTGGAGAGTTGTTTATTCCACGAATTTATATTGTTCACGTGCTCTTACTGCCCGGTGCTTTCTTGGCTCTTATAACCGTGCACTTAATGTTGGTTTGGTACCAGAAGCACACACAGTATCCAGGCCCAGGAAGAACTGAAAAGAACGTTGTCGGGTATCCATTGATGCCTATGTACATGGCCAAAGCTGGCGGATTCTTCTTTATTGTCTTTGGTGTAACCGCATTTCTTGGCGCTGTCGCCTCCATTAACCCGATTTGGCTTTATGGTCCATACAATCCCGGACAAATTTCGGCCGGTTCACAACCTGACTGGTACATGGGTTGGCTCGATGGCTTAGTGCGTATGGCGCCACCTATCGAAACTTATTTCTTTGGATACACAATCTCATGGAACATTTTGATTCCAGGTTTGATCATTCCGGGAATTTTATTTACTGGAATGGCGCTGTATCCGTTCATCGAAAGCTGGATAACAGGCGATAAGCGTGAGCACCACTTGTTAGATAGACCACGCAACGCCCCTAACCGCACCGCATTGGGTGCAATGTCATTGACATTCATGTTAGTCACCCTGATTAATGGTGGAAATGACCTGATTGCAACTCACTTTGATCTTTCAATTAATCAAATCATGTGGGGCACCCGAATCGGAGTTTTAGTACTGCCACCTCTTGCATTCATCATTACAAAGAGATTATGTCTTTCACTTCAAAGAGCAGATCGTGACTTAGTTCTGCACGGCCGTGAAACAGGTCGCTTGCTTCGTATGCCAAGTGGTGAGTTTGTAGAAGTACACGAGCCAATCTCTCCAGAGAAAGCTTTCATCCTTACCTCACACGAGCAGCTACCGGCTCTGGATCTACCAGCAGTTGATGCCCGTGGAGTTAAACGAGCAGGTGCATTAAAGAACAAACTTCGTTCACGGTTGAGTAAAGCAAATGCAGAGGCAGTACCTAAAGTCTCTGCTGATGATCTCAAGCAGATCGAAAACCACTAACTCTCGCAGATCGCCTTCAGGGCAACTAGAGACTTTGCCATCCACTTCGGATTGTGTGCCATGGCGCCAGTCTTTTGTAGCCACCAGCGCGCAAATGGGGCAATGTGGCTAGCATCAAATGATTCAGTAACTTGCGTACTGCCAATTCCTAGATCTTCCAGCTCATACGTCCACGTCCACTTCATTAGATGACACCATGAAATCTTTTTGTCATCTTCGAAAGCTACAACTGTGTTTTTGATTCGATAAGGAAGTTTGATCTGCATTGACATAGAAAATGTTGCACCGAGAGAGAGTCGTTCAGGGCCTGAAATCGCCTTCTTGACCGTTCCTGAACCATCAAACAAGTGATGATTTCTTGGATTTGCTAGTAAATCAAAAATCTTTGCAGCTGGTGCATTGATTGTAATTCTTGCTGCCGCCGTATTTGGAATTTCCGAAGGAAGAATCTGCGCTCTAACCCGACTCATCTCTAGGAACTCCTCAATTACTGTTTAGACATTTGGATTATGGAAAGAGCACGATAACTACGGTAAACAAGGTAGGAGAAAACTTTCAGAATTAATTTGAAGCTAAAGGCTTCTCATACTCGGTTACCATTCCAATAACTGAGATTACTAGAGCGCCTAGTCCGATGAGAGTTAGCCACCAGCCAATAATCAATCCAAGGCCCATTGTGCAGGATGCTAGAGCCACAGGAAGCGGCCACCATGAATGTGGGCTGTAGAAACCAAGCTCACCCGCTCCATCTGAAATCTCTGCAGTTAAATTATCTTCCGGAAGAGTGACACCAATTCTTTTTTGGGTAAACCACACATAAAAACCAACCATGCCAGCCAAGCAACCAGAAAGTAACAGCCCAGCGATTCCTACTTCTTCTCCCCCGACGTACCAATATGCAACAGTTAAAATGAAGTAGAAGACACTAAGTCCACCAAAGAGTTTCCATGAAGCCTTCATGATCGATTAATGCCCCTCTGTCTTTATGTGCGGATGGTGAAGGTCAAAGGCAGGACGCTCACTTGAAATTCGAGGCATCGTCAAGAAATTATGACGAGGTGGTGGACATGATGTAGCCCATTCGAGTGATGAGCCATAACCCCATGGATCATCAACCTCTACAAGTGGAGCATTGCGTGTAATCCAAATGTTGATTGCAAAAGGAATCATTGACAGAGCCAAAAGGAATGAGCCAATGGTCGAGACGGTGTTCATGTATGTAAAGCCATCTGTTGCTAAGTAGTCGGCGTAGCGTCGTGGGAATCCCTTGATTCCTAGCCAGTGCTGAATAAGAAACGTAAGGTGGAAACCAATAAACAGCGTCCAGAAGTGAATCTTTCCTAGAGTTTCATTGAGCATACGACCAGTAAATTTTGGCCACCAGAAGTAGAAGCCGGCAAACATGGCAAACACTACTGTTCCAAAGAGAACATAATGGAAGTGAGCAACTACGAAGTAACTGGCTGAAACTGCAAAGTCAAGAGGTGGTGAAGCCAAGATAATTCCTGTAATTCCTCCGAAAAGGAATGTAACTAGAAAGCCCATGACCCAAAGCATCGGAGTTTCAAAAGTTACATGGCCGCGCCACATTGTTCCGATCCAGTTGAAGAACTTAACTCCAGTAGGAACACCAATCAGGAAAGTCATAAATGAGAAGAATGGAAGAAGTACTTGACCTGAGGCAAACATGTGGTGAGCCCAGACCGAAACAGATAGAGCTGCGATTGCAATCGTTGCAGCGATCAGACCCTTATAACCGAAGATCGGCTTGCGACTAAACACTGGCAAGATTTCAGTGACAATTCCAAAGAATGGAAGCGCCAAGATATAAACCTCAGGGTGCCCAAAGAACCAGAAAAGATGCTGGAACAACATCACTCCACCGTTATCGGGATTAAAAAGATTAGTTCCGTACAGTCGATCAGCTTCCAAACCAAGCAGCGCTGCTGCTAGCGGTGGGAATGCAAGTAAAACAAGAATGGCGGTTAGTAACACGTTCCAAGAAAAGATCGACATTCTAAACATTGTCATACCAGGGGCGCGCATTGTGAAAATAGTTGTAATGAAGTTAACGCCTCCGAGGATTGTTCCCACACCGCTTATTGCAAGTCCTATCAGCCAAAGATCAGAACCAATTCCTGGTGAATATGTTGCGTTAGAAAGTGGTGCGTAAACCGTCCAACCAAAAGATGCTGCTCCCCCAGGTGAAAGGAATCCACCAAAAGCCATGAGTGAGCCAAACAAATACAACCAATATGAGAGCATGTTTAGTCTAGGGAATGCAACGTCAGCAGCTCCAATTTGCAATGGCATGATCACATTTGCAAAACCAACAAACAGTGGTGTGGCAAACATCAAAAGCATGATGGTTCCGTGCATCGTGAAGATCTGGTTGTACTGCTCGTTACTTAAAAACTGCATTCCTGGGCGAGCAAGTTCGGCACGCAATGCAAGAGCTAAAATTCCACCAATCAAGAACCACGCAAACGAAGTAAACAGATACAAATAGCCGATCGTCTTGTGATCGGTAGAAGTAATCCACTTTACAAAACTCTTACCTTTCGGAGAGTTTAGAGATGGCGTTGGGGTGAGGGTTGGACGTTCGGCATACGTTGTCATGCTTGGCTCCCCTTAATTGTCTCTAGATAAGCTTTGTACTCATCAAGAGTCACAACTTTTACTTTGAACAACATAAGTGAGTGGTTTCGACCGCACAAAATGTTGCAACGGCCTGGATACTCTCCAATTTTATTAGCTGTAAATTCCATGTGGTTTGTAACTCCTGGCAAATTCTGCATTTGCATCATGAAGGCAGGGACCCAAAAACCATGGACGACATCATTGGCGGTGAGGGTGTATCTAACCCGCTGACCGACTGGAACCACCAGAGTTGGAGGCTGTCCCGGTGTTCCCGTTACAACTGCTTCTGGTCCGGCTTCTGGATATGAAAATTGCCACGACCACTGAAATCCTTCAACGATAATTTCGTGTGCATAGTTGTTGGTTTTTTCTGTGATGACATTTTGCTTTTGAACTGTGTAGAAAAATAGGACTGCAACAATTATGAATGGGATGATTGTGTAAGCAACTTCAACCGGGATGTTGTACTGGGTTTGCTTTGGAAACTCAGGCCCATCTTTTTTTCCACGGTGAAATACAGCTGGCCATAAAATCAGAATAAGAGTAATTACACCTACAACTCCACCGGCAATCCAAGCTCCTTGCCACAAAGACAACGACTGATCGTTAACACTTGTTACACCCTCTTCAAACCCGAGTCCTGAAACTTGAGAGCAACCAGTTAACAACATGATTGGAGCGAACAGGAAAAGCCCTTTAAGGCGTGTTGTGAAAGGGCTAAATCGCATAGGCCTAAGGATAGTTTGTATTTGCTGTCTGCGTTGCACGAGCCCCTATCCGATAAGTGGTGGCACTCCTCACACCCAACGGGATTATTCGTGGTCCTGGGATGTTTGAAACCCTAGGTGTTTTGGGTCTCGGACTTACTTAAGGTGCTGGGCTATTTCGTTGGCCGCAACCTGGCCGTAGGCCGTAGCAAATCTTTCCACGAATTCTGGGTTTGTGAATCTATATTCCTGAGTACCTAATGTCTCAATGACATATGTGGCAATCATCGCCCCAAGTTGCGCACATCGTTCATGGGAAACTCCCCAGGAAAGTCCAGCTATGAATCCTGATCTAAAAGAGTCACCAACTCCTGTTGGATCTTTCTTGGATTTTTCGACGGGACAGCCGACATGCACTGACTCACCATTTGTGCTTTCAACCTTAGCTCCCTTTGACCCCAATGTGACAATTCGATATTTCACTTTCTCAAGAATCTCCTGGTCACTCCAACCGGTTTTTTGGATCGCTAAAGCTAACTCATACTCATTGAGAAATAGGTATGTGGCTCCTTCAATTAAAGCCTTTATCTCTTCTCCAGTCATTCGAGCCATCTGTTGCGAAGGATCGGCTGCAAATGGAATCGATAACTGGCGACAAACATCTGAGTGATTCAGCATTGCTGTTGGATCATCAGGTGAAATAACCATCATGTCTAATCGTCCAACGTTATCCATAATGGGAGGAAGTTCAATGTTACGAGCCTCGCTCATTGCACCTGGGAAAAAAGAAGCTATTTGATTTAAACTCTGATCAGTTGTTACAACAAAATGAGCCGTGTGAAGTGTTGATGAAATAAGCACCTGTGATGTATCGACACCATGACGCGATAGCCAAGAGTCGTAATCTGCCCAATCTTTTCCCACGGCTGCAATAAGTATGGGATTTAGGCCTAAAACTCCCATTCCAAAGGCGATGTTTGCTGCACAACCTCCACGTCGAACATCCATGCTATCGACAAGAAATGAAAGGGAGACTTTCTCTAAGGAACCTTCTACGAGAGAGTCGGTGAATTTTCCTGAAAAGACCATGAGATGGTCAATACCAACAGATCCCGCAACACCAATTTTCATGTTGGGATCCTATGTGTAATAGGTTTTTTTAGTTAAAAGAATCGCCGCATGCACATGAACCAGCTGCATTTGGATTATCAATTGTGAAACCTTGCTTTTCGATTGTGTCTACAAAATCAATAGTTGCACCCGATAGATAAGGATCACTCATTTTGTCCGTGATGACCTTTACCGCACCGAACTCGCGGACGATATCGCCGTCCATATTTCGATCATCAAAGTACAACTGGTATTTCAAACCAGAACAGCCACCAGGTTGTACGGCAACTCGTAGGTTCAAGTCGTCACGACCTTCTTGGGCAAGAAGAGCAGAGACTTTGGCTGCAGCGACATCGGTTAGCAAAATACCTGTAGTCGTCGTTGTGGTTGCTTCAGTTGTCATTCTTCTCTCCCAAGCTAAAGATCTCAATACCTATTGCTGATATGACGAATACTACTCCTTGCGCCCTGGTGGAGCGAGTTCAACCTGGCTTAAGGGGCGTCTACAATTTACCCCATGACACCTCAAGGAGTAGATGGAACTGGCAAAGGTCGCGCAACGCCAAAGCGCAAGGAATCAGAGTCCAGAAGAAAGCAGTCTTCACTTTCACCAATTAAGGGGAAGGAACAAAAGAAAGCTGCAAAGGCACTGGCCAAACAAAACCGCGTAGCACAGCGTGCTGCTTACCTACGCGGAGAGGATTCGGCATTGCCAATTCGCGATCGTGGACCAGTTCGCAAATTTGTACGCAATTATGTCGATTCAAGACGATCTACCGGCGAATACTTTTTGCCGATAATTTTTCTTGTTCTGATTTTGACTCTCATTCCAGTCGCTGCAGTTCAAATTTCCGCCATAGCTCTGATGTATGGAGTTTTAGTCTTTGCCGTAATAGATGGTTTCTTTCTCTCACGTCGTATTCGAAAGATCGTTGCAGAGAAGTTCCCTGATGCACCTACAAAAGGGTTAGGCATGTATGCCTGGCTACGTTCTACGCAGATGAGAAAACTTCGTGCACCTCATCCAATGGTCAAGGTTGGCGAGAAGTTTAAGTAAAGAAATTTCTCAGGGTCTTGGATTTGGACTTTGAGTTTTTGCAGCGTCTGTTTCCGGTATTTTGCCCAAGGCGGCGTCGATCGCCTTCATGATGCTTGGATCTAATTTAACACCAGAGGCTTTTGCATTTTCCCGAACTTGCGAAGGCTTACTAGCACCAATGATCGCGGTTGAAACATGAGGGTTTTGTAAAACCCAGGCGATTGCTAGTTGACTCATTGTCAGACCCGAGTCTTTTGCAATCGGTTGCAGTTTTTGCACCGCTTCTAAAACTTCATCTCTCATCCAACCTTTGATCATATATGCGCCTCTTGCTTTATCAGTTGCGCGCGAACCCGTAGGTGCCTTCTTTCCTGGTTGATACTTACCCGAGAGAATTCCCTGTGCTAATGGAGACCAAACTATCTGGCCAATCCCTTCCTTTGCCGAAAGGGGAATTATCTCTGACTCTATTACGCGCCATAGAGCTGAATATTGCGGCTGACTGGACACGAAACGGTTATACCCGCGGGCATCTTGAATTTTCAATCCAGCCTTAATTTGAGAAGCATTCCACTCAGAAAAACCGATGTAGTGCACCTTGCCAGCTCTAATGAGGTCATCAAAGGCATTGAGGGTCTCTTCTAAAGGTGTTTCAAAATCAAACCTGTGCATTTGATACAAATCAATGTGATCGGTTTGCAATCTTTTTAGTGAAGCATTGCATGATTCAATTATGTGTTTACGAGACAATCCTCGATCATTTTTTCCATTACCTGTAGGGAAATAAACCTTGGTTAAAAGTTCATATGATTCACGTCGTACTCCTTTTAGAGCCCTACCAAGCACGGTTTCTGCTTTTGTCCCTGCATAAACATCGGCTGTATCAAAGGTTGTGATTCCTTCGTTGATCGCTGTTTTCACACATTTAATGGCAGCATCAGACTCAATTTGGCTCCCATGTGTTATCCAATTGCCATATGCGATTTCAGATACATACATTCCAGTGCTGCCAAGACGTCTATATTCCATGAAACAGAAGCCTACGTTGAGCGAGCCTTGTTGCCAACCTATTGGCCTTGTGGTTCTCTACGCACACAACTTAATAGCTCACTTAGTAGGGGAAGTTCGGTGCAAATCCGACGCTGACCCGCAACCGTGAACTTCACTGCTTTACAGAACTGTAGCTTCGATTAGTACGGAAAAAGAGAGTACGAGTGAAGTAAGTCGGATTACCTACTCAGAGAGAAATGAGAAAACACCCGCCGAGGTTTGCGGGGTGTGCTCCTTGCGCCGGGCTCGATTTTTTTCGAAAACCATCGTGCGGTCCACTCCCTGTGATGCTCTTTATTTGTTGAGAGGTTCCACAGAAATGAAAAGTAAGTTGTTTATATCCGCAGTATCAATACTCTTAATTGCCACAGGTTGTAGCAGTGCACCTGCAGAAAAGGGTTATCGCTATTGGGGCTACTTCCAAGCCGCCCCTGGAGCAGACTCATGGACGCCAGCTATGACTGGTCCAACCGTTAATGTTGAAGATGGATCGGTTGAAGGCTGGGCTTTTACATTCAGTAGTGACTCGATGCCCGATGCTCTTGCGCCACAATTAGCGCCATCGTTTGAAGAAATCTGTGGGTCAACTCCTGCCGTGGAAGGTAAAAAAAGAATCGGACTATTGATTGATTTTGGCCCACAGTCTTTGCAACCACAAGGTGAGTCCGCTCCAGAATTAGTCCAGGAATGTGTTGTTGTTAATCAAGGCGCGCTTGGTAGTGATGTTCTCGGAGAAGTGACAACGATAAATGCTGGTAGTTCTGGGTTGATTTGTGGAATCAATGGATATCCAGCAAAAGAATGTGGTCTTGAAGTAGAAGCACCCAAGGAATTCCGTAAGTAATTGACATGAAAAAACCTTCACTGCACCCACTTACATGGTGGATTTGGGCTGGGCTTTTGGCGATCGCAATTGTTCGCTTTCAAAGCACCGTACTGACTCTTCTATGTGTGGGCGCAGTTGCTGGTTTAGTTTTTTGGTTACGCGAAGATGCACCATGGGGCAAAAGTTTTTCTTGGACACTCAAGCTTTCGCTCTGGATTTTACTTGTTCGCACATTAATTGGAATTTTGATTGGTGTTCCCATTCCTGGAACTACGCTCTTTACATTGCCAATTATTGAACTTCCTAGTTGGATGCCCGGAATCAGAATTGGTGGAGCGGTTACCTCCGAGCGCCTTTCATCGGCCACGATCGAAGGTATCTTAATCTGCGCAATCATTCTTATATTTGGAGCAGCAGCATCTTTAACGAGCCCTCACCGCTTACTTCGAATTCTGCCAGTCTATGTTTACGAATTTGGTGTATCAGTGGTGATAGCAACTTCCGCCCTTCCTCAACTTGTCACTTCCGTTTCTCGAATTAGGCAAGCTCAAATGCTAAGGGGGCAATCTCTGCGAGGATTTAGATCGTGGAAAAGAATCGCAATTCCTCTTCTTGAAGAATCACTTGCGCGTTCCTTGGAACTAGCCGCTGCAATGGATTCGCGTGGTTATGGCATCAGTCGAAAGCGATCACGATATCGCCCAATAAAATGGAGATACACGGACTACCTTGTAATACTTTCGGCGATCTCTGTTGTGGGTCTTTCATGATCAAATTTTCAAATGTCTCATTGGTTTATCCCAATTCAACAAAGACGGTGTTAGAAGACCTTAACCTTGAGATCTCCGAAGGAGAAATGGTTCTTGTGATTGGACCAACTGGATCCGGGAAATCATCCTTGCTGCGTTTGATTAATGGACTTGTCCCACATCACACAGGTGGAATCTTGGCTGGAGATGTAAGTGTTGATGGAATCTCTACTCAATTAGTAAAACCAGGTGGAATGTCACACTTGATTGGAATTGTTGGTCAAAATCCGCTTAACGGTTTCGTAACAGATACTGTTGAAGAGGAACTCGCTTTTGGCATGGAGAACCTAAATCTCTCAAATGATGTGATGCGGAAGAGAGTAGAAGAAGTCCTCGATCTTTTGAGCCTAGCTCCACTTCGTGCTCGAACAATTGCTACTTTAAGTGGCGGAGAACAACAAAGAGTTGCAATAGGCGCTGCACTGGTCACACATCCTAAAGTTCTAGTTTTGGATGAACCGACCAGCGCGCTCGATCCGATTGCCGCAGAGGAAGTTCTCTCTATTCTTCAACGCTTAGTTCATGATTTAAGTCTTACTGTCGTCATTGCCGAACATAAGCTCGAAAGAGTGATCCAGTTTGCTGATCGGATTGTTTACATTAATGGTCACGGTGAAACAAAGGTTGGAACGCCTGAACAAATAATGCTCGACTCTCCTATCGCTCCTCCGATAGTTCACTTGGCCAGGGCATTAGGACTAAAGGATATCGGTACAACAGTTCGAGAAATGCGGAGATTAACGCACGAAGTTCGAGGGAAGAATTATCACGAGGCAACTCATGAAGTATCACCCCAAACTTCTATTTCAATAAAGATTGATAATTTGAAAGTCAATTATGCGGATCATGTGGCTGTAAACGCTTTCTCAACAGAAATATACAACAATGAAATAGTTGCTCTCATGGGAAGAAATGGTGCAGGAAAAAGCTCGCTGTTAAAGGCCATAGCAGGAATCAGCAAAGAGGTTAGTGGTGGTGTTGGCGTTGTAGGAAGCAATCCGCAGAATCTAAAGGGCAAAGAACGACTAGAATGTATTGGCTATATTCCCCAAGAACCTAGCGATCTACTGTATGGCCAAAGCGTTGCTATTGAATGCGAACAAGCGGATGTAGATAATGAAATAAATCCCGGAACAACAGCAAAATTACTTTCTCAACTAGTGCCCGGAATATCTGGAGATACTCATCCACGAGAGCTTTCAGAAGGTCAACGCCTTGGCCTGGCCCTGAGTGTTGTCCTATCCTCTAATCCGAAGGTACTGATTTTGGATGAGCCGACACGTGGACTGGATTATCAAGCAAAGCGCGAACTGGTTTCTATCTTAGTTTCCTTTGCGAAAAGCTCAAACAAATGTGTCGTACTAGCAACCCACGATGTAGAGCTAGTAGCTGATTTAGCAACTCGTGTGATCTTCATTGCCGATGGGGAAAAAGTGGCTGACGGCAGCACTCTTGATGTCCTGCTTTCCTCTCCTGCTTTTGCGCCTCAAGTTGCAAAAGTTATGTCTCCTCATCCGTGGTTAAGAGTGAGTGATGTAACTGCAGCGATTGAAAAACTATGACAATTTCTACCCCAGATGTAGTCAAGTTCAAAACCAAAAGTATCCTGGTTCTTTTGTTTGCATCGATGTTGAGTGCTACAGGTTTTCTGTGGCCCTTTTTCTATTCCAGCGCGAATATTGCACACACTCAGTTATTTTTCTGGGGTGCAATAGCAATTGCATTTCTACTTGTGATAGTTGAGGTCTCCAGTTCGAGACTGGATGCAAAATCAGTAGCACTTCTTGGAATTTTGGCTGCAATCATCGCTGCACTCCGTCCCCTTGGCGCAGGAGCTGTTGGCATCGAACCTATGTGGTTCATTTTAATTCTAAGTGCACGAGTCTTTGGTGCATCTTTTGGATTTTTACTTGGCGTGATCTCAATGTTTGCATCGGCGCTCATTACTGGAGGCGTGGGTCCTTGGCTTGGTTACCAAATTTTCGCAGCAGCGTGGGTTGGAATGCTTGCAGGATTCTTGCCAAGAAAGACAAGTCCAAAAATGGAGATACTTCTATTAGCAATTTATGGCGCTATTGCAGCGATGCTTTTTGGGATTTTGATGGATCTTCAGTTCTGGCCTTGGGCACTGGGCACAGGTACACAGCTTTCATATATTCCAGGAGGGTTGCTGAGTGAGAACTTATCTAGGTTTTTCACCTTTCAT
>WLED01000027.1 GCA_009704445.1 Actinomycetota bacterium | reverse complement strand
CGTTTTTGTGATCATCCACTTCTTGATCCTGTTGGCGCATGTCGTCAATGTTTGGTTGATATTGAAATTAATGGTCGCGCATTTCCAAAACCTCAGGCTTCTTGCACAATTCCAGTTGAAACAGGAATGATCGTTAAAACTCAATTAACTTCACCGGTTGCAGAAAAAGCACAACGTGGCGTAATGGAGCTTTTGTTAGTTAACCACCCACTTGATTGTCCTGTCTGTGACAAGGGCGGGGAATGTCCTCTACAAAATCAAGCGATGAGTACGGGACAAGGTTCTTCTAGATTTGAAGGCGTTAAACGCACATTTGAAAAACCAATCAATATCTCTTCTCAAGTTCTACTGGACCGCGAGCGTTGCGTTTTGTGTGCTCGTTGTACTCGTTTTTCAGAACAAATTGCTAGTGATCCTTTCATCACATTAAATGAACGTGGTGCGTTGCAACAAGTTGGTATTTATGAAAACAAACCTTTTGAATCTTATTTCTCTGGGAACACTGTTCAGATCTGCCCGGTCGGTGCGTTAACCGGAGCGGCTTATCGTTTTCGTGCACGTCCATTTGATCTAGTTTCAACACCGTCTGCATGTGAGCACTGTGCATCTGGATGCGATATGCGAACCGATGTTCGCCGCGGAAAAACTCTACGCCGTTTAGCCGGTGAAGATGCATCAGTTAACGAAGAGTGGAACTGCGACAAGGGTCGATGGGCATTTAAATACATCACGGCAATCGATCGCTTGAAGGTTCCAATGATTCGTGATGAATCTGGTGAGTTAGTCGAAGCTTCATGGCCTGAAGCCCTTGCTGTTGCAGCCCAGGGATTAAAAGCAACACCAGCAGCTGTTTTGGTTGGTGGACGCGCTACTTACGAAGATGCATACGGGTATAGCAAGTTTGCCCGTATCGCACTTGGCACAAACGATATTGATTTCAGAGCGCGCGTAACATCAGATGAAGAGCGAGAATTTATTGCAGCTCACGTAGTTAACTCTTCTACAACATATCGCGACATAGACAAAGCTGATCAAGTACTCCTAGTTGGTTTTGAACCAGAAGAAGAGTCACCAATAGTTTTCTTGAGAATTAATAAGCAATTCCGTAAGCGAGCTTTAAAGGTGATTTCAATTGGTTCAAAAGAATCAGTGGGGGTCGAAAAACTAAAGGGAGAATTTGTAAAGGTTGCTCCTGGTCAAGAAGCTGTGGCAATTAGCGCGCAAAAACTTACAGATAAATCAGTAATTTTAGTTGGTGAAAGAGCAAGTGAAAGTGCTGGCGTATTTACGGCCGTTGCTGCGTTGGCGCAATCTTCAGGAGCAAAACTTGCATGGATTCCACGCAGAGCAGGAGAGCGTGGAGCTGTTCAAGCGGGCGCAATAGGTAATTTGCTACCGGGTGGTCGCCCAGTTACAGATTCAGTTGCTAGACAAGAGATCGCTGATGCGTGGTCAGTTGATTCCTTACCTTCACAGATTGGTCGCTCGACTTCAGAGATTATTGCCTCTGTAAACTCTGATCAAATCGGTGCACTACTTGTCGGTGGCGTAGATCCTTTGGATCTAGAGAATAATCAAGAGGCGCTAGCTGCCCTAGATAAAGCATTTGTAGTTTCACTTGAGATCGCACCAAGTGCTGTCACATCACGAGCAGATGTAATTCTTCCAGTTGCAGCAGTTACGGAAAAATCTGGATCGTTTTTAAATTGGGAAGGCCGTGCTCGCTCCTTTGACACAGCAGTAGATGGTTCACTTAACCGCAGCGATCTTCGAATACTTTCAATGATTGCTGAAGAAATGGGAACTTCTCTACATCTCGGAACTGTTACCGCAGCTACAAAAGAGATTGCATCCATTAAGCAATGGCAAGGCGAACCACTTAAAATGAAAACAGCTTCAACAAGTGCGCAACGTCAGCTGAACTCAAATGAAGCTTTAATTACTTCATGGCGACGACTCCTTGACCTTGGAACATTGCAAGAGGGAGAAGAGAATCTTGCAGGTACTTCCAGACAAACGGTTGCAGTGATATCTGCAAAAAGAGCACAATCCCTAGGAGTTGCCGATGGAGATTTACTCAAGGTTTCAACCAAGCAAGGTTCAGTAACTTTGCCAGCTCTTATTGAGAATATTCATGATGATGCAATCTGGGCGCCGCGAAATTCACGTGGTTCACAACTTTTAATAAATCTAAACGCTGTACACGCAGAAGTAGTTACGGTGGTGAGAGCATGACAACTGCGCAACTTATTGGAGCAGATCCAGGCTGGTTGATTCTTGTAAAAGCTCTCATCGTTTTTGCTGTCTGCGTACTCCTAACTTTGATGTCAGTATGGGGAGAGCGCCGAATTGTTGCGCGCATGCAACAGCGTCCTGGGCCTAACCGTGTTGGACCATTTGGATTGATTCAATCTTTAGCAGACGGGGTGAAGTTAGCGCTAAAGGAAGACATCATTCCTACCGCGGCAGATAAAATCGTTTTCATAATCGCACCAATTATTAGTGCAACAACATGCTTCATGTCTTTTGCGGTAATCCCAATCACTGGTGAAGTAACAATGTTTGGTCGCCAAACAGCCATGCAGTTGACTGATATTCCAGTCGGAGTTCTATACATTTTGGCTGTTGCATCTGTTGGTGTTTACGGAATCGTTTTAGCCGGATGGTCTTCTGGTTCGACCTATCCACTGTTAGGTGGCCTGCGTTCAAGTGCCCAGGTAATTTCTTATGAAATTGCTATGGGGCTCTCATTGGTGGCTGTGTTTATCTACGCAGGATCTATGTCTACCTCTGAGATTGTGGCTGCTCAAACTTCATGGTGGTATGCAATTGTTCTCTTCCCATCTTTTGCAATTTTTGCGATCTCAATGGTCGGTGAAACCAACCGTGCTCCTTTTGATCTTGCGGAAGCAGAAGGTGAATTAGTTGGTGGTTTCCATACAGAGTATTCATCTCTAAAGTTCGCACTGTTCTTCTTAGCTGAGTATGTAAACATTGTTACAGTTTCAGCACTTGCAACAACATTGTTCCTTGGTGGTTATCACGCCCCACCTGGACTTGGATTTACTGAGAGTTGGCTCGGTGGTTGGTTTACAGCGATTTGGTTCCTACTAAAGGTTGTAACTTTCTTCTTCGTATTCGTGTGGTTGCGCGGAACTTTGCCACGTTTACGTTACGACCAGTTCATGCAGTTTGGGTGGAAAGTTCTTATTCCAGCTTCAATTTTATGGATTCTAGTTGTTGCAACTCTTCGAGTTCTATCACTTGAAAATGCTCCAACAGCTGTAATTGTTGCCTTCGCAAGCGTTGTCATTTTCCTAATTTTGGCAATTAATGTTGGTTTCGAAAACGTGAAAAAGAAAAAAGATTCTGAGGTTCCAGAAGGTGACAATAAAGATGCGCCTAACTTTCCCGTCCCTTCACTTCCAAATATGCCGATAGAAATTTCAACAATCAATGTTTCAAAAAACTCAGGGGGCAACCGTGACTGAAAACCTCGAACCGTTAAAGCCTAAAGATTTAGGAATCAATGATGTTGAGTTCTATGAAGTAGACCAAAAGCCAACAGTAGGTTTCTTTGCACATATGCGTGGCTTCTGGGTCACTTTTTCTACTATGTTCAAAAAACCATTGACCGTTGAATACCCTGAAGTTAAAGCACCAACAGAGGAACGATTCCATGGTCGTCATCAGCTAAATAGACACCCAGATGGTTTAGAGAAATGCATTGGATGCGAATTATGTGCTTGGGCATGTCCAGCAGATGCAATTTATGTTGAAGGTGAAAACAACACTGAAGAAAATCGAATGTCACCAGGTGAGCGATACGGCAAGGTTTATCAAATCAATTATCTCCGTTGTGTTTTTTGTGGACTATGTATTGAGGCATGCCCAACTCGCGCACTTACAATGACAAACGAATATGAACTTGCCGATGATTCACGAGCAAAGTTAATCTTTGAAAAAGCAGATCTATTGGCACCACTACGTGCGGGAATGTTGATGCCACCTCACCCTATGTATCCTGATATGAATGATACGAATTATTACAACGGTGATGTAAAGCAAGCACATCCTTCGCAGGAGATTGATAAATGATGCAATTAGCACTTGAAGTTGGACAGACTGCAACTCCAGAAGCCGTGATGTTTTGGATTCTTGGACCTCTTGCTGTCCTTGCCGCTTTAGGGATGCTCTTAGTTAAAAAAGCTGTCCACTCTGCAATTCTTATGGCATTTGTCATGGTTGTACTTGCAGTTTTTTACATCGCACAAGACGCGGTGTTCTTGGGAATTGTTCAAGTAGTTGTTTACACCGGAGCAGTAATGATGCTCTTCTTGTTTATTCTCATGCTTGTCGGTGTTGATTCATCAGATTCATTGACCGAGACAATCAAGGGCTTACGTCCGATTGCAATTACTGCAGCTGTTGGCTTTGGTGGTTTGATGGTTTCATTATTAGGTCGTGCAACTCTTGGACGCGACGCAGTAGGACTTTCTGCAGCCAATGCGGATGGAAATGTTGAAGGCATTGGCTTCTTGTTGTTTTCAAGATTTGTTTGGCCTTTCGAAGTTATATCGGCGCTTTTAGTAACGGCTGCACTAGGTGCAATGGTTCTAGCTCATCAACCACGTTCTTCCAAGAAGTCCACTCAACGTCAGCAATCTATTAACCGATTCCGTGGTGAATCATTAGCAACAGCAGCAGGGTTACCTGCTCCCGGAGTTTATGCACGCCACAACGCTGTTGATGTGCCAGCGCTTTTGCCGGATGGAACTCCAGCACCTAACTCAATAAATGCCAGTTTGAAGGCCCGCGGCGACATGCTTGATTCAAATACTTTTGACCTCAAGAAGATTTCAACTCAGGTTGAGGAGGAAAAGTAATGGATGCCTCCAACTACCTTTACATTTCTGCTCTTCTATTTACTATCGGCGCAGTAGGTGTTGTTGTTCGCCGCAATGCCATTGTTGTCTTTATGTGTATCGAATTGATGTTAAACGCTGCGAATTTATCTTTTGTTACGTTTTCAAGAATTAATGGAAATCTCGACGGGCAAGTAATGGCGTTTTTTACGATGGTAGTTGCTGCTTGTGAAGTTGTAGTGGGACTAGCCATCATCGTTGCAATATATAGATCTCGCCGTTCTGCATCTGTAGATGATGCAAGTTTGTTGAAGAGATAGTTATGGGTATTTCAACTAGCTTGGTGTATTTGATTGGGCTTCCATTAGCAGGGGCAGTGATTTTGCTCTTGGGCGGGCGTCGCACAGACAAATGGGGACACCTTTTAGCAACAGCTTTATCAGGATCATCTTTTGCTGTCGGTGTTTATCACTTAATTGAAATGGTCAATCGCCCAGCTGAAATGCGTCCAACATCTCAAAAGCTTTTTGAGTGGATCTCTGTTGGAAGTTTTAACGTTGATGCCGGATTACTGCTGGACCAATTATCGATCTGTTTCGTCCTACTAATTACTGGCGTAGGAACGCTGATCCACATTTATTCAATTGCATACATGTCAGAAGATCGTGATCGCCGAAGGTTCTTTGCATACCTCAACCTTTTTATCGCAGCGATGTTGCTATTGGTTTTGGGAGATAGTTACTTAAGTCTCTATGTTGGCTGGGAGGGCGTGGGTCTTGCCTCTTATCTTTTGATTGGTTTCTGGAATCAAAAACCTGCATATGCAACAGCATCTAAAAAAGCATTCGTCATGAACCGTGTTGGAGATATGGGTCTTTCACTTGCAATCATGATCGCATTTGCCACGATGGGTACTGTCTCATTTTCGGGAGTTGCAGAACAAGCACATCACACCTCTGAAGCCGCACTCACTGCAATGGGAGTGATGTTACTTGTCGCAGCGGCTGGAAAGTCGGCGCAGTTTCCATTGCAAGCCTGGCTCGGTGATGCAATGGCAGGACCAACACCTGTATCGGCATTGATTCACGCAGCAACAATGGTGACAGCAGGGGTGTACCTGATTACTCGTTCGAACTTTGTTTTTGATGCCGCCCCAATTGCGCAATTACTAGTTGTAATAGTTGGAGCAATAACACTGATCTTTGGTGCATTGATTGGTACAGCAAAAGATGACATTAAAAAGGCTTTAGCGGCATCGACCATGTCACAGATCGGTTACATGATTTTGGCAACAGGTCTGGGGCCAATTGGATACGCCTTTGCAATCATGCATTTGATTACACATGGATTCTTTAAGGCTGGAATGTTCCTAGGTGCAGGTTCGGTCATGCATGGAATGAACGATGAAGTAAATATGCGCAAATATGGAGCGCTCAGACATTTCATGCCAATTACATTCATAACATTTGGAATTGGATATCTAGCAATACTTGGAGTTCCACCATTTGCAGGTTTTTACTCCAAGGACATGATTATCGAATCTGCCTTCAACTCTGGTGGAACCCAAGCCATAATTTTGGGATGTCTAACTTTGATCGGTGCAGCAATAACAGCTTTCTATATGACGAGAGTAATGATTCTGACTTTTGCTGGTACTAAGCGATGGGACGAAGGCGTGGAGCCACATGAATCTCCATGGTTGATGTGGCTACCAATGGCAGTTTTGGCAGTTGGATCTGTGACATCTGGGTACTTGCTCTATCACGACAAGGCTTTGTATAAGTGGCTGAGCCCACTATTTGAAGATCACGGTGAGCATGAAGAATTGCTCAAACCAATTGTTGTCTCTGCATTGGCTTTAACAATGGTGGCAATCGGTGTTTCAATCGCTGTCTATAAGTACATGCGTGAAAATGTTGAATCGATTGCACCAACAGATGTTTCACTAATTACAAAGTTTGTACGTAAAGATCTTATGCAAGATCAGTTCAATGAGAAGTTCTTTATGCGTCCAGGCCAGTTACTTACTAAGGGATTGGTAAAAACTGAAGACGTTGTTGTCGATGGATCTGTCAGGGCTGTCGCAAGAATGGCAATTGGTTCTGGATCAGGGTTACGTGGATTGCAGAACGGTTTTGTTAGAAGTTATGCCGCTCTTATTTTGATTGGCGCACTTTCGTTGATTGCCGCAATTTGGGTGGTGGTTTCATAATGAATTGGTTAACTTTATTGATGTTCTTGCCGTTAGTTGGCGCTGCCGTTGTTTCAGTTTTGCCTAAGGCAAACGAAAAAGCTGCAAAGCAGGCTGCATTCATAACAACAATTGCTGTACTACTTGTAACAATTGGGATGACATTGAGTTTTGAACGCGAAAACGTGGAACTTCAATTTGTTGAAAAATATGCTTGGATCCCAAGTTTTGGGATCAATTTTGCAGTGGGAATCGATGCAATTGCATTAGTACTTATTTTAATGTCAACTATTTTGGCGCCAATCGTGGTGCTAGCTGGTTGGAATGAGGCTCATGGCGGACGCTGGAGTGTAAAAACCTTTTATATTTTAATTCTTGTGCTTGAAACAATGATGATCGGTGTTTTTGCTGCCACAGATGTTTTCTTGTTCTATGTAATTTTTGAAGCCATGTTAATTCCTGTCTACTTCTTAATAGGTGGATATGGAACAGGCGAACGCTCTGCAGCAGCGGTTAAGTTCTTGATTTACAGTCTTGTCGGAGGATTATTGATGCTTGCCTCAATAATCGCGCTTTACGTTATGTCTGGTGACCAATTCGGACATACATTTGATATTAATGAGCTATCTCAGTTGCAAATGAGCTCTACAACTCAAAATCTTTTGTTCCTTGGATTCTTTATTGCATTTGCAATTAAGGCTCCGGTCTGGCCATTCCACACTTGGTTACCTGATGCAGCAGGATCGGCATCCCCTGGAACATCAGTTCTACTTCTTGGAGTTCTGGATAAAGTTGGAACATTCGGAATGATTCGTTACTGCTTGACGCTATTTCCTGAAGCAAGCAAAACCTTTACACCACTAATTTTGATTTTGGCAGTTATATCAATTCTCTACGGAGCCTTCCTTGCTATCGGCCAAAAAGATATCAAGCGCTTGATTGCCTATACGTCAATCTCTCACTTTGGATTTATAACGCTCGGAATTTTTGCCATGACTACACAAGGTCACACCGGCGCAGTTCTTTACATGTTCAACCACGCCTTCTCAACTGCAGCTTTGTTCTTGGTAGCCGGATGGATGATTTCACGTCGTGGATCTTCGACAATTTCAGATTTCGGTGGCTTACAACGCGTCACTCCAGTAATGGCGTGGACTTTCTTCTTTGCAGGGCTTTCTTCTCTAGCCTTGCCTGGACTTTCTAGCTTTGTTAGTGAGTTCTTAGTATTGGTGGGAACTTTTACTAGGTATCCAGTCCATGCAGTAATTGCAACCTTCGGAATTATTCTCGCAGCACTTTACATTTTGATTCCAGTCCAAAAAGCGTTGCATGGACCAACTACGCCAGGCAATGAGAACCTAAAGGATTTAAATCTTCGTGAGAAAGTTGCAATTGCTCCAGTTGTGGCAATCATTGTGGTTTTGGGCTTTTACCCATCGCCTCTCCTTAAAATTATTAATCCGGCAACCACAAACATCATCTCCCAATTAGGTTTCACTGATCCAGTTCCAAGCATTGAGGACAAGTAATGACTTTTACATCGCCAGTACTTTCATACACGTTGCTTTCACCGATGCTAATTCTGCTCGGGGGTGCATTAATTGGTGTTTTAGTTGAAGCATTTGTCTCTAAGGCCAAGCGTCCTATTGTTCAATTAACTCTTGCACTGAGTGTTTTAACCCTTGCACTTTTCCAAGTTTGGAATATTCGAGGAGAACAGTCCCTAACACCAGCCATGGGATCGATCATTATTGATGGACCAGCCGTTCTTTTGCAGGGCAGTATCTTGATTATTTCAATCATTGCAATTTTGTTAATTGCAGATACAGAACATTTCACGGCACTTCCTGCTGCATTACCTGGTTCTGAAGAGGAACGTAGAGCAATTGCAATGGGAACCCAGGTCACCGAGGTGTACCCACTGACATTGTTTGCAGTCTCTGGAATGTTGATGTTCCCAGTTGCTGGAGATTTAATCACACTGTTTGTCGCATTAGAGATGCTTTCACTACCTCTTTATCTCATGGCTGGCCTTTCTCGCCGTAGACGTTTGGCATCACAAGAGTCAGCGCTAAAGTATTTCTTATTAGGCTCATTCTCATCTGCTTTCTTTTTATTCGGAGCTGCTTATCTCTATGGTTACTCAGGCTCACTAGATTTTGCTGGTATCCAAACTTCTGTAGTTGGCGGAACCGGAAACGATGTTCTACTTCTTATTGGAATAGCATTTTTATCAATCGGTCTGCTCTTTAAAGTTGGAGCAGTTCCATTCCATTCCTGGGCGCCAGATGTTTATCAAGGTGCACCAACTCCTGTAACAGCATTTATGGCAGCTGCAACAAAAGTTGCTGCATTTGGCGCGATGCTTCGAATCTATTACACAGTATTTGCTAATGCCGAATGGTCTTGGTCGCCAGTGCTGACTGCAATCGCAGTGATCACGATGCTACTCGGATCTCTTGTAGCGGTAACACAACGTGATGTTAAAAGAATGCTTGCCTACTCTTCTATTGCCCATGCAGGCTTTTTACTAACAGGTGTTATTGCACTTAATAAGTCTGGATTAGATGCAACGATTTTCTATCTATTTGCATACGGAATTACAACAGTAGGTGCGTTCGCAGTTGTCACTCTTGTTCGTGATTCATCTGGTGAAGTAACCGATTTAAACCGCTGGAAGGGTCTTGGAAAACGCTCTCCATTTGCCGCTTCAACATTTGCATTCTTCTTACTTGCCTTTGCCGGTATTCCACTAACAAGCGGCTTTATTGGAAAGTTTTCAATCTTTTCAGCTGCATATGAAAGTGGTGCAACTGGACTTGTACTTGTAGCAATATTTTCAAGTGCACTTGCTGCATTTTTCTACATTCGCGTCATCGTTTTGATGTTCTTTAGTGATGCAAGTGAAGATGGAACGGGAGTTGAGATTCCATCACTACTGACTCGCTCTACTATCGTGGTATCTGCCGCAATTACTTTAATTCTTGGTGTGTATCCAACGCCGATCATTAACTTCATTTCAGATCTAGCAATCTTTATTCGCTGATGTCTACCTTCGGGATTCCAAACATTGCGCCAAATCTTGATGCGCATTTAGTTGCCCGAATGGCAGAGGTTGAGTCCTTACTCCGAAGCCATACAAGAAGTGAGTATCCATTTGTTGATGAGACTGCCCACCATTTGGTCTCAGCTGGCGGAAAACGATTGCGTCCTTTGCTCACTCTGCTCACATCACAATTTGGCGACCCAACTGGTCAGGAAATAATTGCAGCGGCTGTGGCATGCGAGATTACACATTTAGCAACTCTTTATCACGATGATGTAATGGATGAGGCTCCACTACGACGTGGAGTAGAAAGTGCCAACATGCGATGGGGAAACACAATTGCTATTTTAACTGGCGACTTTCTCTTTGCTAAATCTTCTGATCTATTGGCAGACCTTGGACCAGCCGCTGTGCGTTTACAGGCAAGAACATTTGAACGACTTGTTATTGGTCAGATAATGGAAACGCAAGGACCAAATCCAGGACAAGATCCTTTGGAGCATTACTTAAAAGTTGTTGCAGATAAAACTGGCTCACTCATTTCTGCCTCTGCGCGTTATGGCGCAATGATCTCCGGTGCACCAAAAGATATTACTGAGACAGTAACAGTCTTTGGTGAAAAAATAGGAGTAGCTTTTCAGTTGGCAGATGATGTTATTGATATTGCAAGCGAATCAAATCAATCTGGAAAAACACCAGGAACAGATCTACGCGAAGGCGTTCCAACATTAGTGACTCTCAATGTTATGAAATCTACAGATTCAGCCGATTCTGAACTTAAGCAGCTCTTGGCCGGACCAATAGAAGATGAAGCAACAGTTCAACAGGTATTAGTTGAACTAAGAACCCACAAAGCTTTGGATGAATCACGTGTGCAATTACATGAGATTGCAAAGCAAGCACGTTTGGCTCTAGGGCCGCTGCCGATCAGTGATGCGACGGGTGCCTTAATGTCTTTATGCGACGCTGTTATTGACCGATCTGTTTGATTTCACTAGATCTACAGCTAGAGCAATGAGTGCAATCCAAATAATAAAAAATCCTATCCAGCGAGATGTTGGCATCGCTTCGTGATAGAACCACACACCACAAGAAAACTGCAATGTAGGTGTGATGTATTGGAGAAGACCAATTGTTGTAAATGGAAGACGATTAGCTGCACCGTTAAACAGAAGCAGCGGAATCGCAGTTACCGCTCCCGCGCTCATTAACAACAACGTGAGTCCCCAACCAGTTCCAAACTGACCAGTTCCTTGGTTTCCAAGAAATACTAGATAGGCAAGATAGAAAAAAGCAGAGATAAAGGTTTCAATGGCCAAGCCTTCTAAAGCTCCAAGTCCTAACTGCTTTTTAATCAAGCCATAACTTCCCCACGATAAAGCCAATCCCAAAGCAACCCATGGAAGTCGGCCATACGCAATTGTTAGAACAGAAACACCAACTGTTGCAACTGAAACAGAAACCCACTGCAATGGGCGAAGTTTTTCTTTCAGTAAAAAGACACCAAAACCAATTGTGATCAGTGGATTGATGTAATAACCCAAAGATGCTTCAACCACATGGCCATTATTTGTTGCCCAGATATAAACTAGCCAATTAATTGAGATGAGTAAGGATGTTGCAAAGAGTTTGGCCGCAACTTTTGGTCGCTTCAGAGTTACTAAAGTTTCCTTTAAGGCCTTAGTGGCAAACAAAACTATGACGCAAAAAACCAATGTCCAAACAGCACGGTGAGAGACAATCTCTAGTGGATTAGCTGGTTCAAGCAAGGGCCAGTACAAAGGGAATAATCCCCAGAGTGAATAGGCACTGATGCCAAATAAAAGTCCGAGCTTATTTTTAGTCAATTATCTAAAGTTCGTAAATTGAACTGCGAAATCCCAGCCACCATCTTTAATCATTGCCATGGTCTCTTGCAGATCATCTCGACTTTTTGATGTTACGCGCAGTTCATCACCCTGTATTTGAGTCTTAACAGACTTTGGACCTTCATCACGAATCTTCTTTGCAATCTTCTTGGCATTTTCAGTGGAGATGCCTTCTTTTAACGGCGCAGCAATTTTATAAATTTTTCCAGATAACGCAGGTTCACCAGCATCTAAATGCTTAAGGGAGACGCCGCGTTTGATCATCTTGTCTTTAACAACATCAAGTGCTGCCTTAGCGCGCTCTTCTGTGTCGGCTTCGATCAATATCTTTTCACCTTCAAGTTCAATTTTTGATCCAGTGTTTTTAAAATCAAAACGTGTATCGATTTCTCTGACTGCTTGATTAATCGCATTGTCTAACTCCATGCGATCGATCTTTGAAGTTACGTCGAAACTGCTATCTGCTGCCAT